>DATIWA010000202.1:0-1743 GCA_035465515.1 Candidatus Limnocylindrales bacterium
TGGAAACGCAGCAGCCGTCCGCCAAGCAGTTCACCTCGCTGGCCGCGGTGCTGCGCCAGACCATTTCCATCGCGGTGATGCAGAACGAGCGACAGCAGGCGGAAAAGGCCGACCTGGTAATTCGTGTGCAGCTCTCCGGATTGACGGGCAGCGATTACGAACAATCCGGCAAAATGATTGCGCAGGGCTACGCAGCCGCCAAGGCGATGGCACGGCAGCTTGCGCCCTATGCCATCCGCGATGATAACGAATGGCGGGCCTACCTTGCTGCGCGCCAGGCGCGGGTCCGCACAGCGCCGGACCAGGGGCCACTGGTGGCGGTGGCTTCCCCGCAGGCGGCCATCCAACGCAACGCCGAGCGCGAGCTTTACCGGAAGCTGGGCACGGAGCCGATCGCGGAAGAACAACTGGAAGATGTGATTTCAGGGGTGGTGGCCGCAACCGGGCTGCCCGGCGCTTACTATGAATGGAGCAACAGTCCCGGGTCGCGGCCCGGTTATAGGGTGGAGTTCCTGGAGCGTCCTGACCAGATGCTGTTGATGCATCCGGCCGTCTCCTTCGGCATTTCCAACGGAGAGCCCAGCCGCGCCGCACTGAACCTGGGGACCAGCTTCATCCCGTTTTCCACCTACAAGTCGCGCTATATGGGTGAGTTTGACCTGGGATACGATCCCGGATTTCGTGGCGAATACTATCATCCCTTTGACGGCAGCGCCTATTTCGTCGCTCCCGGGTTGATGGTGCGGCGCACGCACAACTCTTCCTACGAAGGTCCTGCACGACAGACGTTTCTGAATGACCGGTTCGCCGGCTGGTTCTACGCGGGACTGGGGACATGGCGCTTTGTGCAGTTTCGCGCCGGCCTGCGCGGCGGCTACGATTCATACAGCAAGGCCGTGATACTTGACGGCGTAACAGCGGAAAGCGGACCGTTTGCCGATCCTGAGCTGGTGTGGACCTTCAATAACCAGGACTCCGGGGCCATCCCCTCACGCGGCACGCGGATTGAAGGCGCCGCAGGTTACAGCTATCGCCAGAGGTCGTTTCCCTATTTCCACACTCAGTTCACCAGCTTTCATCCCGCGGGGAAGCGCATATCCCTGTTTGCCCGAGGGCAGGGCGACACCAGTTTCGGGAAAAACCTGAATTTCTTTGAGCGTTTCACTCTGGGCGGCGAGCACGGGCTGGAGGCATACCGCTATCAGGAGTTTCACGCCAACACCCTGGCGGCGGGTGCAGCAGGCGTGCTGGTTCACGGTCCGGAGATCAGGAGCCTTTCCACCCAGGCGAACCTCGCCGTGTGGTATGAAGCAGCCCGCCTTGACCTTGGGTCTCCGGGCTGGCAGACGCACCAGAGCGCCGCTGCCGGCCTCTTCTTCCCTACTCCGGTCGGCGCGCTGGGAGCATCAGTGGCGTTCACGGAAAACGGCAAAGCGCGCTTTCGGCTATCGCTGGGAAGTTTTTAGCGCTTACTCGCAGCGCGGCGTTGCGCCGGCAACCGATTTTGCCAGGCAGCCCTGATCGAAATAGGTGTGACCGCCGAAGTCCTGAAAAACAAGCACCGTCTTTGCTCCGCCGGGTCCGGCCTGGGACGATGCCTTTACCTGCTGCTTCGGCGGCGCGGGATCCGGTGCGCCCTGGAGGGCCTCCTGCAAGACGCGGCCGCGCAGCGCGCCAGGGCCGCCGGCAAATTTCCATCCCATAATCTCAGCGATGGTCACCGCGATATCGGCGTTGCCGGCT
>DATIWA010000203.1:0-7024 GCA_035465515.1 Candidatus Limnocylindrales bacterium
ATGCATCGTTTGTTCGTGATGGCGGCGACGGTTGGGTTGATGCTCTGCCCGGCCCGCGCACAGACCCCGCAACAGTCCGACCAGCAGGAGACCATTCAACAGCTGGTGCAGGAAGTCAATGAGCTCAAGGCGCGTATCGCGGCCCTTGAGGCAAAGCAGGCCCAGCCGGCTCCCGTGCCGGCGCCTGCGGGACAAACCCAGGCGGCAGGCCCGCAGGCTGCGCCTCCGGTTCCGGAAAGCGCGCCCTACCGCATGGTGCGGGGTATTCAATTCCAGGGTTTTGGCGCTGTCACCTATCGTGCCAGTGACGTGAAGCCGCCGGAAGCCCCTTTGATCGGCCTGAAGCCCGGTTCCACCGGAAACTTCACCGTTGGCGACGTGGACCTTTTCCTGACCTCGCATCTCACCCCGAAGCTCATGGTCCTGTCTGAAGTGGTGTTCTCCGAAGGCGACGATCAGGAGTTTGAGACGGACGTCGAGCGCATGCTCCTGAAGTACGACATGAATGACCGTCTCAAAATGTCCTTTGGCCGCTTCCATACCGCCACCAGTTATTACAACTCGGTCTTCCATCATGGAAACTGGCTCCAGACCGCCGTGGACCGGCCCCTGGTGGTTGAGTTCTCCGATCATGGCGGGATGTTGCCCTCGCAGGCTGTCGGCATGAGCATGACCGGAAGCCTTCCTTCGGGTCCCCTGGGCCTCAACTACATCTTCGAATACGGCACGGGTGACACGGTTCGTCCGCTCATCAACCAGCCGGACCCGCCGGAAATTGACGAAGAGAACGGCAATCATCTGAACGGCGGGTTTTTCATCAAGCCGGATTTCCTGCCCGGGCTCGATATCGGCGGCTCCTTTTACCACGACCGGATCAATCCGGAGGGCAGCCCGTTGCATATCGACCAGGGCATCGGCTCGGTGCACGCAGTCTACGTGACGCCGAAATTTGAACTTCTCACTGAAGGCTTCCTGATCCGGCATAAGGTCCAGGAAACCGGGGTCACCTTTAACACTCCGGCGTTCTATGCGTTGATCTCACACCAGATCGCCACTCACTGGCGGCCTTATTTCCGTTTTCAGTACGCCAACGCTTCGCCCGTTGAGCCGATTTTTTCAGACGTATCATTGCGTTATGGGCCGACTGCCGGAATCCGCTTTGATTTCAACGATTACGTCGCCCTTAAAGGTCAGTATGACCGCACCTTCCGCCGTGGCCTCCCAAGTTTCAATGAGGCCCTGGCGCAAATGGCATTTCGATTCTGAAAGGTGAGGGTGGCAAGATCATGAAAGTCGCACGCACAACATCAGGAAGTTTGATAGCAACGCTGGCCGTTCTTCTCGTTTGCGGGCTTTTCGCCCAGCAGCCCAGGCAGGTCAAGGGGCCGGACGTGGCCGTCATCGTGAATCCCTTTAATTCCATGGATTCCATCAGCAGCGCCGAACTGCGCAAGATATTCTCGGGCGAAAAGCAGACCTGGAACGGCGGCATGGCCATTGACGTCTTTGTTCGGGCCCCTCAGGCGCATGAACGCGACGTTTTGCTCAACCGGGTGCTCCGCATGACCGAATCGGAATATAAGGCCTTCTGGGTGAAAAAGGTCTATAGCGGGGAAGTCCAGCGCGAACCGCTGGCCCTGCTCTCCAATGGCATGCAACTGGAAGCCATTCGGGCGGAAAAAGGCGGCATTGCCCTGATCAGCATGCAGGACCTGCATCCCGGGGTGAAGGTCTTGAAGGTGGACGGCCATTTGCCCGGTACGGCGGGTTATCCGCTGCGATAGCGGTTTGATTTATGGAAGGTTCTGTATCCAGAAGCTCACTGGCTGCATCTCATTGAAGGTAAGTTGCTGCTTCGCCCTGGATAACGGTGAACTTCATGGAAAAGTCACGCTTTGGCGCCATCATCTTTGGAATCGTGTTTATCGCAGCGCTCGCCATGCTTCTGCTCGACTACGCTCCCGTCCGCTGACCCTGACTTGCGGAACGATCTCTAGTCGCGCGCAAGGCCGCCTCGCGGCTTTGTTTCATTCATGTTGTCACTGAAACAGCCCTTATTTTCGCCCCGCCGCTTCCACACTACGCGTCGGATCGGCGCCCTGCCAGGTAACGTCGGCCGTGGGCCCGTAATTTGACACCACTCGCTTGCCCAGCAGCCGGAGATAGACGCTGAGCTGGGTGCGGTGGTGCGCGGTATGCAGGAGCCTGCGCCAGAACACCCAGATGCGCTCCCGCCGGACATCGAAAAAGGGAACCACCTCCAGCCACCATGACTGATCATGCCCCGCCAGATGCCCCAGCCGCGGTTGGCACAGCTCTTCATTGCGGCGGCAGAAGCCCTGCGGCGTCAGTTCGGCGGGCAGCAGGGCCGCCGGTTCCGGTTCGCCCGGCAGGCCGATGAATTCGGCGAAAAACCGCCGCTCGGAAAGCAGTTGGTGCTTCATGATGTCCAGCACGCTGCTGGACCGCTCCGCCGGCTTGAAGCTCATGTCTTCCGGCGCAAACTCCCGCCACACGCTGATCACCTTGCTGGTTTCGCTGGCGTAGGTGTCCAGCAGGTGCTGGAAGATCGCATTGGCAGCGCGCGGCACGGCCGATTCAGGAACCGCCGTGTATTCATATTGCATGGGCATGTGCTCTTACCTCACCAAATGTGGAATCACATCTTCAGCCGCCGGCGGCCATCGTCCTGGATGCAGCCGGCTTCAGCATGGCGGCCGCCACTAACCCGGCAAACATAAACCCTACGACGATTACAGAGACATAAGCCAGCGTGTAGTTACCGGGAAAACCGTACCAGTTCCAGTATGAAATGTTGGTGCTGATGCCCGCCAGGACCCCGGCCACGGTCATGAAACGCCAGCGCGCCATAAAGCCGGCCAGGCCGGTCTGGCCCAGCAGGAAAACCGCCAGCAGGACTTGGAAAATGTTCGTTCCCAGCTCTACCAGCAACTGGCGGGGCGAAAGCATCTCTCCGCCGCCGCGGTAGACAATCAGTCCAACCGGCCCGGCTTTGATCTTGGGCTCCATGTCCTTCATGGCAGCCTTTTTCTGCGCATGCGTGGCATTCGGTCCCGCGCCCCAGCCGGGAAAGATATAAAGCCCGGGCGCTGTGATATTGGTCTTCAGGCTGCTTACGACCGCCTGCTCGTTGGGAATCTCACTGATCCCTGTTTCTCCCAGTCCCGTGGCCACATGCGCCACGCTGGACCAGGCAAAGAAAGCCAGGCCACCCAGAATTCCCGCAAGAATCTTTCTGCCCATTTCGAGCCTCCTTCGTTGCGCATTATGCTGCTCCCGGCGGGGAAACAAAGTCAATCGCTTCCGTCAACGCCGTTCCCTGCCCAAACGGGCGGGTACAAGACACTCCGCGGTGGTGAACAATGGGAAAGTTTAGAAGCTTTCGCGCCCGGCCTGTGATCTACTAAATATCTCCACGGGGTGATGTTTGGCGACAAAGAGCGAAAAGAAAAAATCCGCGGCCCAACAGCTTAAATCCGCCTGGCCCATGGTCAAGGAACTGATGCGTCCCCGCCGAGGCCTGCTTTCGATCAGCTTTCTGGTGTTGCTGCTCGGCCGCATTGCCGGCCTGGTGCTGCCGTATTCGCCCAAGGTCCTCATTGACACCGTGATCGGCAAGCACCGCCCGGACCTGTTGCTGCCCCTGGTGGGCGCGGTGACCGCGGCAACCCTGGTGCAGGGCTTGAGTTCCTTTGGCCTGACGCAGTTGCTTTCAAAAGAGGGGCAGCGCGCCATCGCGGAACTCCGCCGCAAGGTGCAGGTCCACGTCGGCCGCCTGCCGTTGAACTACTACGATGCCAACAAGACCGGAGCCCTTGTCTCCCGCATCATGACCGACGTTGAAGGCGTTCGCAACCTCATCGGCACTGGCCTGGTGGAGTTCCTGGGCGGGCTTCTGACCGCCGTTCTCGCGTTGGGGATCCTGCTCAAAATGAATGCCTGGATGACGGTGATTGCGCTGGCTTTTCTGCTGGTGCTTACCCTGGCTCTGGGCCGGACTTTCAAAACCATTCGACCCATCTTCCGCGAGCGATCCAAAATCAATGCCGAAGTCACGGGCCGGCTGACGGAGTCGCTGGGCGGCGTGCGCGTGGTCAAGGGCTATCACGCGGAAGATCGCGAAGCCGGCGTCTTCGCCACTGGCGTGCAGCGCCTGCTCAACAACGTTCTCAAGACCCTCACCGCCATGTCGTTCATGAGCCTTTCGTCCACGGTAATGATCGGCCTGGTCAGCTCGGTGATTATGTATATCGGCGCGCGCCAGATTCTCGCCGGGCACATGACCGTGGGCGGGCTCTTCAGCTACACCATGTTTGTGGGGTTCCTGGTGGCGCCTGTCGCTCAGATTGCCAGTATCGGGACGCAGATTACTGAGGCCCTCGCAGGTCTTGACCGCACCCGTGAAGTGCTGGCCGAACGTCCTGAAGACCAGGACCCGGAACGGTCTGTTGTGCTGCGCGAAATCCAGGGCCGGATCGCCTTCGAGCATGTGGATTTTGCCTACGAGCCGGGCAAACCGGTGCTGGAAGACGTAAGCTTTGAATCGCAGCCGGGCACTGTGACCGCGCTGGTCGGCTCTTCGGGCTCCGGCAAGTCAACCATGATCGGCCTGGTGGCCGCCTTCTACAAGCCCACTTCGGGCCGCGTGACCGTGGATGGCGTTGATCTCAGCCGTGTGCGCCTTGATTCCTACCGCGGCGTGCTGGGTGTGGTCTTGCAGGATTCCTTTCTGTTTGACGGCTCCATCCGGGAAAACATTCTCTTTTCCCGGCCTGGGGCAACGGAACAGGAAATCATGGAGGCCTGCCGCATCGCCCACGTGGACGAATTCGCCGAGCGCTTTGCCGAAAAATACGACACCATCATCGGCGAGCGTGGAGTCAAACTTTCCGGCGGGCAGAAACAGCGCGTCTCCATCGCCCGCGCGGTGCTGGCCGATCCCCGGATCCTCATTCTTGATGAGGCTACTTCCAGCCTGGACTCCGAGTCTGAGGCCTACATCCAGCAGGGCTTGAAATATCTGATGGAAGGGCGCACCACTTTCGTGATCGCGCACCGCCTTTCCACCATCCGCCAGGCCGACCAGATCCTGGTGGTGGAAGCCGGCAAGATCGTCGAGCGCGGCAAACATGAAGATCTGCTGGCGCTTCAGGGCCGCTACCACGATCTCTATACGCGCCAGCACGGCCTTGAAACCAACCTGTTTCTCGCCCCCGGCGAAGGCGACAAAGAGGAAGAGAAAAATGGCTCCGGCCGCGCGGGCGGCCCCGCCGTGCCCGATGCCATGAGCCTGATTCGCGGCCAGGGCTTTTAGCTTTTCCCGCCGCAACCGACCACGGAGGAGTAAAATCCTGCTTCTTTCCAAACCTTTGTGTCCTGCGTGGGGAAAAAATGAGAAGCAGTCTCCTGAAGTTTCTTCTGGTCATGTCATGCGGCCTTTTTGTCAATGCGCAAACTGTGCCCGCCGCGCCCAAACCCCTTGATCTCCTCAAACAGCGCCTGCAAACGATTTCTCAGGGCGTCAGCGCGGACTGGGGCATTTACATCAAGTCGCTTGATACCGGTGAGGAAATCGCCATCAACGCCGATGCGCCCATGGACACCATGAGCACCATCAAGATTCCGCTCCTGGTGGATGTTTTTCGCCAGATAGATGCGGGCAGGATCAACCTGGCGGACCGCATCGTCATGCACACCTCCGACAAGCGCTTCGGCACCGGCGTGCTGCGCACCCTGGATGACGGCCTGGACCTGAGCTTCCATGATGCGCTGATGCTCATGATTATTCAGAGCGACAACACCGGAACGGACATGGCCTTTGCACGCGCCGGCGGCCCCGCGCACGTGACCGCGACCATGCACCAGATGGGCTTCAACTCCATCCAGGCCGTGGGCACCACCTTTGACTGGTTTCGCGCCCTGGCTGAGGCCGGCGATCCTTCATATTCCAAACTCTCCCCCGGGGAGCTGTTCACCAAAGGCTTTCCCCGGAATCTGACCGAAGCCGAGGTGGAGAAGTTCCATTTCGATGGCAGGCATCCGTTTGGACTTTCCAGCGCGCGCGACATGGGGCGACTGCTGGAGATGATCGCCACCAACAAGGCGGCCAGCGAAAAATCCTGCAAGGAGATGCTGCGCCTGATGCGGCTCCAGCAGATGCGCACGCGCATTCCCAAATACATGGATGACGACACGGAAACGCCGCACAAAACCGGCGATTTTCCTCCCTACATCGCCAACGATGTCGGCTTTATCGAGACGCCCGCTGGCCGCGTGGTGGTGGTCTTCTTCTCCGCCCACCATCGCGGGTTCTATTCGGAGTTGGAAGATGCCATCGGCCGCATGAGCGAACAGGTGTGGGCATATTTCAATTACCGCGGCAAGCGGCAATAGATCTCAGCGGCTGAACGCGCAGGCACGGCGCCTGGGCCGGTCTGCTGTCTGTTCCATAGGCAGGCTGCCCTCCTCCGAAGTAGGAAACCGGCTCAAATCTGCGCTATGGAACACCCTTTCGTGCCTGAAATCCTTCAGGCGTCGGGACAAAGCACGAGAATCCAAATGCCTGAAGAGCATTGGTCATTTCAGCTGTGAGCGTTAAACCTATGAGTTCGAGAACGAAGCCATTCTGGAACGAAATTTGATCGCCCTGCACTTCTCCGTGGTGAGCTTCAAGTTGAGGCATGATGGCCAGCAGGGAATGTAGGCGGTCCTCCGGGTCCGTTGCTTTGTAAGAGGTAACAGCACCTTTCTCACGGTGATCGTGATGTGGTCGTTCCTGCCGAAGCCGTTCGCATGCCTGCTTGTTCGCTGCGGTCGCAACTATCCAGATGGGTGCGACGTGATCGAATCTTCTCACGCGATCCCCATAATTTGGATCTACAACGACTATCAGATCTGGCATCTCTTTTTGTCAGCTCACTCTCGCAATGCATGATAGACCTGGGCTGCTACGCTTTTTGCGTCATCATGCCCTTGATCAGGCTCAGGGCTTCTTCGCTGGTAG
>DATIWA010000204.1:0-5754 GCA_035465515.1 Candidatus Limnocylindrales bacterium
GTCATAACCGGCGCCCATGCCTACGCGGCCGGTCTTCTTGCGCCCATAGCCAAGGAACAAGGTAACAGCGTTGTCGGGGTGTCCCGGCTGCGGCCAGACAGGGGCTTTCACCTTGCGGCCCTGCACGTTGATTTCGATTACGTTCTGGGCGTCGGACTGGTGGTCATTATTCTGGTCAAGCAGGTAGTAACCCATCCGCTTGGCCATTGCCGGACTGATGAAAGCCACGTTGTCCCATGTGGTGCGGGAGAGCGGCTTGGGCGTTTCCTGCAGCCAGGCGTTATTCACGAAGGACCCGTCAAAAATCGTGGGATCGGGGCGGAACAGAACTTCAATTCCGGACGGTTCCGCGGGCGCAGGAAGTCCCGCCAGCTTTGGCGCAACCGTTCTCGCCGGGAAGGCGCTGTCCGCGACGTAGCCGTCATGCAGCGTGCGCCGCCACCAGCCCTCAAAATCATCGCCGGTATGCTGCGAGCGCCAGTAGGTCTGGACAAGGTCATAGCCGGATGAACTGGGCTGATCGGTAAAGATTGCCACCAGTTCATTCGCGCTCCGCCCGTCATACAGAGGCGCGATCATCGGCTGAATGACGGTGGCAGCTCCATCGAATGACCGGGCGTCACCCCAGGACTCAAGATAGTGGGCCTGCGGCAGGTGCCAGGTGGCGAAATCCGTAGTCTCATTCTTGTAGATGGCAAGCTGGAGGACCATTTTGTTCGGATCATCAACCAGCTTCTTCAGCAGGCCGGCAAAATCCAGGTCCGCTGGCGCGTCATAGGCGGGATTCCCGCCGATCACCACCAGGGTCTCCACCTTGCCGGCGTTCATATCGTCCGCCAGCTCGCGAATGGACTGCGTATGCTCCACGGGATCAATTTCAACCGGATCGATGTAGGTGACCGTCTGCCCTGCATTGCCGAGCGCGGCGTTCATGGCATGGGCCAGGGCATTGACTGCGGCGCTCTGGAAGACGCCGGGCACCACCAGGCCCTTGCCGCGATGCTGCATCAGTTCGGCAGCGGCGGCATTGACCCACTTCTGCTGCTCGGCCTCAAGCTGCACGTCGCCCGCGCCTGCAACCCCGACCTTGGCTGCCAGCGCGCGCGCAATCCTGTCAATATCCGCGCTGCGTGCGGGCAGCTTGGCATCCGCCTTGGCTCCGGTCGTTGTGGGCGTGCTCTCGGCAACATAGAGCCGGTTCATTTCCGAACCGGTCAGCTTGCGACGGCTGGCGAAATCACGCGCGTAGCGCACAAAACCCGGGAACCATGCGCCGGAAAGGAAATCCGCATCCAGCGAAACCACAACATCAGCGGCATCAAATTTATAGATGGGATCATAGTACGCGCCAAAGGCCATCTTTGACCCGGCGCGCACGCCATCGCGATGGACCGGCTCCCAGCGATGCCATCTGGACTGGGGATAGAGCTTCTGAATGGCCGCCATCTGCGAGCCCAGCGTGGGGGACGACACCGCGCCCGTCAGGAAGCGCAAACCTGCGCCCTGATTCGCCCTGTGGTATTGCACCCGTCCCCGCACCGAACCCAGAAACTCGCCCCAGGGACGCGCCTCGCCCTTGAAGGTCAGGCTGATCGAACGGTCCGGATCATAAAGATCAAGGATGGAGGCCTGCGCGAAAAGATCGGTGCCGCCGAGACTTGCGCCATGCTGCGGGTTCCCTTCCACCTTGGTGGGACGATATTCATGCGTCTCCACCAGCAGAGGCTGGGCGTATCCCGAAATAGGCATGGCCGTGGCGAAGAAGATCGGCTTGCCCGGGATCAGCTCTTCCGGCTGCCGCACGTAAGGAAGAATCTGCTCCAGGGGCTGCTTTGTGCAGCCGGCCAGACCGGCGAGCGCCATGGACGCGCCGGCCAGCTTTAGAAAGCCGCGGCGCGATACTGGATCAACCCATTCAGAGGCCTGGCGCGGGAACTCGCGCTCCAGCAGGTCGCCAAACGCCGGCTGATCGGCCAGCTCCTCCAGGGTGCGCCAAAACTTGGGGCCCTTGGCCTGCGCCAGCTTCTCGCGTACCGACTCCAGTTCCATGCTGGCGGGCTTAATCTCGCCCGGGGAAATCAGGTTTGAATTTGAATCGCTCTTATTCGACATTCGCTTCCATGTGTGCTCCACCACCTTAACGGTGGCAGGTGGAGCAACTGGTTATGTCCTGCACCGACCGCAGGTGATATTGCCGCTTCAGTTCGTCGCCAAGCTGGACCTGGCTGAAATATTCCTTGCCATTCCACGCAACCGGGTGATCGGACGTCGGCTGCTGATACGTCATGTTGAAAACTTCTTCTTTGGGCCGCAGGAACTTCTCCGGCTGGCGGTGGCAGTTCAGGCACCACTCCATCTGCAGGGAGTTCTCCTCATACATGAGCGGCATCTGGTCCACGGGGCCGTGGCAGCTGAAGCAACCCACGCCCTTGGCCACATGAATGCTGTGATTGAAATAAACGTAATCGGGCAGGTCGTGGACCCGGGTCCACTCCAGCGAGCGCCCGGTCCTGTAGCTGTACCGGACGGGCTCCAGCATGTCGGCGCTGGTCCACATCTGGGCGTGGCAGTTCATGCAGGTTTTGGTGGGCGGAATACCGGCAAAGTTCGATTCTTCAACCGAAGTATGACAATACCGGCAATCCAGCCCCAGGCCGGCCACGTGGTGCTGATGGCTGAACGGCACCGGCTGGTCCGGCGCGATGTGCTGATTGGTCACATACGGCGAGCGCTGCAATTGAAACAGCGCCGCTCCAACGGAAGAAAGAAGGAGTACCAGTCCCAGAATGCTGGCGCGAGCCAGCGTGTTCGCACTGCGGTGGAAGATTTGTGCCATGGATCTTGTGTCTCGGAGTGAAAGCTCACCGCAGCGTTTTCTCAAAACGCTTTCTGGGCGGCTCCCCACGTCGCCAGTCGCTTCAGAGCTTCCGACGAAACGGATGATTATAAACAAGAGCAGCCACTTCAGCTACCCTCAGTGAAAAATTTCTGAAAAATTTTGCACTCCGTGAAGAATCGCACCAAAGACCCAGCACCGCCGTGCTCTGCTCGACGTTCTGTGCTGATCATGGTAGCGATTACGCCGCGCCCTGACTTCCCGCATGACCGGCGACGAACGCCCGAGCCGGCGTTGAGGCGTTCCATCACGCCGAAGGCGGCCGGCGCCAACGTGCATGGCGGCCCCCTGCCTCATCACCGGTTTCCTCGAATCTTCACCGGCCTCATGGGAAATGCTCGCGAAACGCCGAGTTTCAGGCACCATGCCGCGCGCGGCGTACATCTTAGTTGATTGTTCATTCCGGGTGGCTGGCCGGAGATGCCGCCCGTTACGTCCTGATGGATCGCTTTATCTGTATTCACGCACACTTTTACCAGCCGCCGCGGGAGAACCCCTGGCTGGAGGCCGTGGAGCGGCAGGATTCCGCGTATCCCTACCACGACTGGAACGAGCGCATCTCCGCCGAATGCTATGCCCCCAATGGCGCTTCCCGCATTCTGGACGGAGCCGGCCGAATCAGCCAGATCGTGAACAACTACTCGCGCATCAGTTTCAACTTTGGCCCAACCCTGCTTTCATGGATGGAAGAGAAAGAGCCCGCTACCTACCGCAGGCTGCTGGAGTCCGATGCGGAAAGCCAGACGCGATTTTCAGGCCACGGGTCTGCCATGGCCCAAGCCTACAACCACATGATTCTGCCTCTGGCCAACGAACGGGACAAGCGCACGCAGGTCGTGTGGGGGATCCGTGATTTCGAGGGCCGTTTCCGGCGCTACCCGGAAGGCATGTGGCTTCCGGAGACCGCGGTGGACGTTCCCACGCTGGAAGCGCTGGCCGAACTGGGCATCAGGTACACGGTGCTGGCGCCGCGGCAAGCGGCGCGTGTGCGCAAGATTGGAGCCAGGCACTGGAAAGACGTCAGCGGCGGCCGCATTGACCCCAGCCGGGCCTATCTGGCCAGACTGCCTTCAGGAAACAGGATCAGCCTGTTTTTTTATGACGGGCCGATTTCGCAGGCAGTGGCATTCGAGCACCTGCTCGACAGCGGCGAGCAATTTGCCGAACGGCTGAAAGGCGGTTTTTCCGACAAGCGAACATGGCCACAGCTCATGCACATCGCCACCGACGGCGAAACCTACGGCCATCATCACAAGTACGGGGACATGGCCCTGGCCTATGCGCTGGACAAGGTCGGGTCGGAAGACCACGTCCAGTTGACCAATTACGGCGAGTTCCTCAGCAAGCACCCTCCGGAACTGGAAGTGCAGATTGCGGAGAACACCTCGTGGAGTTGCGAACACGGCGTGGAGCGCTGGCGCGGCAACTGCGGCTGCAACACCGGGCGCCCGGGGTGGAACCAGCAATGGCGCGGCCCTCTCCGCGAAGCCCTTGATTACCTGCGCGACCGCGCGGCAGCGATATTCGAGGGCAGGGGAGGACAACTGCTTCGCGACCCCTGGGCCGCGCGCAATGACTACCTGGATGTGGTGCTGGACCGCGCTCCGGAAAACCTGTGGTTCTTCTTTGAAAAACATTCACGACGCCAGCTGCGCCCGGAAGAGACCGTGACTGCACTCAAGCTGCTGGAGGCGCAGCGGCACGCCATGCTCATGTACACCAGTTGCGGCTGGTTTTTCGACGAAATCAGCGGCATTGAAGCGGTGCAGGTCCTGCAATACGCCGGACGCGTGATCCAGCTTACGCAGGAGGTCAGCGGCCAGGACCTGGAAACAGGATTTCTGGAACGGCTGGCCAATGCCAGGAGTAACATCCCAGAGTTCGACAACGGCGCGAAAGTGTACGAGATGTTCGTGAAGCCCGCGGTGGTGGACCTCTGCAAGGTAGGCGCTCATTTTGCCATCAGCACCATGTTTGACGGGCACCATGAGACGCCGAAATTCTGTTACGAGATCAACGTGCACGATTTCCGGCGCATCGATGCCGGGGGCGCGCGCATTGGCGTGGGCAGCGCGCGGGTGACCTCAAGGATTACGCGGGAAAGCAGCGAGCTCGCCCTTGCCGCAATACACCTCGGCGACCAGGTGCTGCACGCCGGCGTAAAGGCCCGCGGCACGGAACAGGAATACGCGGAGTTCGCGGGCGACGCGCTGGCGGCGTTCTCCGCCGGCAACTTCCCGGAGGCATTGCGCATTCTGGATTCTTATTTCGGCGGAATGCTCTATTCGCTGCGTTCTCTTTTCAAGGACGAGCAGAAGAGAATCATCGACCTCATCCTTACCCGGACGCTCCAGGATGCGGAATCCGGCTATCACAAGATCTACGAAAAACACGGGCCGCTGCTCCGTTTCCTCAAAGAGATGGACCAGCCGGTCCCGGAAGTACTGCGCATTACCGCAGCTTTCGTTCTGAATTCGGACCTGTTGCGCACCTTTCGCACCGATCCGGTGGACGTGGTGCGCATTTCCATGCTGCTGGAACTGGTCAAGCGAGAGGGCGTGCAGCTCGACGGGCCCGGCATTGCGTACGCCGCCGGAGCCAGCGTCGCCCGGCTGATGCGGCAATTGCAAAAAGACCTGGCAAACATCGAGCTGCTCCAGCACGCCAACATTCTGGTGACGCTGGTGCGAAGTCTCCCTTTCCCGGTGAGCTACTGGGAAGCTCAGAACATCTACTATTCCCTGCTGCAGAACGATTTTCCACGCATGCAAAAGCGTCACGACGAAAACAGCTGGCCAGAACGGTTCCTTTCGCTGGGAGAAAAACTCCAGGTCAGCGTGCCCTCTCCCGAGGTGAGG
>DATIWA010000205.1:0-12334 GCA_035465515.1 Candidatus Limnocylindrales bacterium
AGCCGGCGCCCGCGTGTTTTTCAAAATGGAGAATCTGCAGCGCACCGGCTCGTTCAAACTGCGGGGCGCCACCAACAGGATCCTTGCCCTGACCCCCGCCCAGCAGCGGCGAGGAATCATTGCCGCGTCCAACGGGAACCATGGCCTGGGAGTGGCCGCCGCCGCGCAGCGCGCGGGTATTGCGGCCGAAGTTTACGTCTCCGATCAGGTTGCGCCCAGCAAGGCGGAACGCATCGAGAAGATGGGGGCCAAAATCCGGCGGGCGGGAACCAACCCGCTGGATGCCGAGCTCGCCGCGCGCGCCGCGGCTGAGAAAACCGGCAGGGTGTTCATCTCGCCCTACAACGATTTGGAAGTTATCGCCGGCCAGGGCACCATCGCGGTGGAGCTGCTTGAACAGCTTCCACGGATTGATGCGGTGTTCGTGGCGGTCGGCGGCGGCGGTCTGATCGGCGGCATTGGCTCCTATCTGAAACACGCATCTCCGCGCACTCAGGTTGTAGGCTGCTGGCCTGAGGCTTCACCGGTCCTTTATGAGTGCATCAAGGCCGGCGCGGTCTGTGACGTGCCGGAGAGTCCGACACTCTCGGAAAGCACCGCCGGGGGACTGGAGAAAGGCTCGGTGACGCTGGAAATATGCCGCACAGTGATTGACCGCAGTGTTCTGGTCTCAGAAGACGAAATCCTTTCCGCAATGCGGCGCGTGCGCGATGCCAAACACTGGCTGATTGAAGGCGCCGCCGGGGTGGCGCTTGCGGCATTCTTCAAAACAGCGCGAGATTTCAAAGGTGGGACTGTCGCGGTGATTATTTGCGGAGGCAATCTTTCGCCCGGCGTACTCGCGAGATTGCAGGATTGAGACCACGCCGTGCGCGGGAAGCGTTATATCGTCTCCGGCGTCTTCTGTTCAGACTGTTTCACAGGATCAAGCGCGTCGGACTCTTCAAGGCTCTCAACCTGGTAACCGGCCTTTTGCATGCTCAGGCAGCGGGAGTTCAGTTCTTCAGTCACGGCCACCAGCTTTTCGATATCGGGAGGCGCCTGGGAAACGGCATCCAGCATGCCCCGCAACGTCATCCACCCAAGCAGCCGCTCAAAATGCTCTTTGACCAGGTAGCCCACGCCTTCATGCTGATGCACGCCCATGGCCCAGGCCACATCGGGATCATGCACCCAGCTGAAGGGCGCGCTGGAGCGCGAAGAGTGCGCAAAGGAAGCGCGCAATCGCGCCGCGGCCCGCCACTTTTCATCGTCGGCCCATCCGCACAATGCAAACCGCTCCGCCAGCGGCTCGCGCAGGCGCAGGGCGTCAAAAACCTGCGCGGCAGCGCTGTCGCGTGCGGCGGCATTCAGAAGGTTTCCCATAGCTTCTACGGCGCACCAAGCCAGTAAAGTGCTCCAGACCGCTGCAGAGGGGCGGTCCGCCGCGTCGTGGAGCGGCAGGACCCACCGTGCTTCCACTGGAAGGCGGATGCCCGGCCTCCTGCAAGCCGCCCGCAAACGGAGCGCGGCCTCCATGCGATTGCTCGCCGCCTCAAGCGTTGCTCCGGGCCTGGGCCGCCATTCTGCGGGAAGTGTGATTCCGGCAATCCGGGCCGGTTCGCTCCCCATGTATCGTTGCGCCTCGTCCAGAAGCGACTGCAAAGGGGCGCGCAGCTCGTGCAGTATCGAACGGACCTCACCGAATCTGGCCGGCCCCTCGGGCAGGATGGCTATCCTGGCGAGGGTTTCCGCGAACCTGGGATCCACCACCGCCTGCAGGGCACGGTGTACCGGGCGCAGCTGGAGCGCGTGCAGAGCGTCTTCCAGGCTGGTGACGCCCTGTCCGGCCAGACTGTCACAGAGTTCTCCCCAGGGATGGGCCGGATCTTCGCGCAGATCACGCCATTCCAGAAAGACGTGACACTGGTATGCATGGAGTTCCAACTGCATGCCGCGCTCGGAGAGCTCGCGGGCGCGATGCAGGAACTCCAAGCCGCTGAGTGCGTCGCGGCAGGCCGCGAACATTTCCGGCCGGCTCGAAAAGCCGAAGGATTCCCCCAGCGTGCGCTGGCGAATGTGTTTGCCGCCATCCGGTGCTTTCTCGGCGTACCCGGTGGAAATCCGTATCCAGCCGCGGGTGCTGGCGTAACGGTTATTGAATACCACCAACGCGCGGTCGTCACCGCTGCGGTTGGAATACGCGAACACATCTTCGTTCACCGCACCGTGATCGGTAAAAAAGTCGTACAGCAGGAAGTCCCGCACCTCCGCAAATACATGGCGGCGATGGAGGAGCGGAGAAATCTGGCGTTCATGGCGGGCCACCAGCCAGCTGTCCGGTTGCTCGTCATGATAAGAGCGCTTGTATTCCATGCCGTAGCGCTCCGTGTAGCCCTCGATCTGGCCGTGGCCGAACATGGGAAGTCCGGGAAGGGTCGCCATGAGCGTGCAGACGCCGAAATATTTGTCGCCTTTGCCGAACTGGTCCACGGCGGTGCGCTCGTCAGGGTTGTTCATGAAGTTGACGTATCGCTTGAGCACTTCGGGATCAAAGCTGAGGGTGTTCTTGATCACACTGCGATAGTTGGCGTTCTCTTCGTCGCGCAGCATGTTCATGAAGGCGCTGTTGTACACACGATGCATTCCCAGGGTGCGCACAAAGTAGCCTTCCATGAGCCAGAACGCCTCCGCCAGCAGCAGCGTATGCGGCGCTTCAACCGCCACCCGGTCCACCACTTCCCGCCAGAATTCAACCGGCATCAGGGCATCCAATTCCGCCCTGGTCATTCCATGTTCGGAGCGCGATGGAATAGCGCCGCCGGTGCCGGGCTCAGGGAACCAGAGCCGCTGATAGTGGCGCTTGGCCAGGGTCATGGCGGCGTCAAAGCGGATGATGGGGAACATCCGCGCCACATGCAGAATGGTCTGGATCGCCGCTTCCCTTACTTCGGCCTTCAGGTAATTCAGCTGCGCTGTGTCATTCCAGGGAAAGCTGGTTCCATCATTGCCGTGGTAAATGTAGCGTGTGTCGCCGGTCCATCGGTCCACGCGGCGGAAGACCACCGCGGCGTCTGTGCGGTCATAGTAATGGTCTTCGATCTTTATCTCCACCCGGCCATCATTGGATACGTCCGGGCCGTTGAAGGAATAAACCGGGAACGGGCTGTAAGGGAGCGACAGGAACCAATCCGGGTGCTCGATCACCCAGCGCGAATCGATGCCCATGTGGTTGGGCACCATATCGCTGGCCAGCCGGATCCCGCGGCTGCGCGCGCGATTGCTAAGGTTCTGGTACGCCGTCTCCCCGCCCAGATCGTGGGCAATTGCATATTCGAAGAGCGAGTAGGCGGAGGCAGCCGCCTCGGGGTTACCGCACATCTGCTTGATGCGCTGTGAAGCCCGGCTGCGCTCCCACAGCCCAATCAGCCACAGTCCGTTGAATCCGCGCCGGGCCATGAGGTCAAGTTCTTCATCCGGAATCTGGTCGAGTCTGCGCACTTCGCGCTTATAGGCCTGCTCAAGCTGGTGCAGCCACACATAAACGCTCTTGGCGATCATGACCGTGCGCGGCATCCACTCCTGGTCCGGGGTAAAACGCTCATACTCGTGGTCCGTTCCGGGGAACCCGGGCACGGCAGCCGCGCTGGAATCCCCCCAGGTCTGGGCTCCGCCGAAATGCTGCGCGGGAGGATGGAAACGCATCCAGATGGCTATCTGTTCTTCTGTGAGGACATCCATCGCGGTAAGGATTTTGCGGAAAAGCGGCCCCAGAAGCGGCGCCCACTCATCGCGAAGGAAAGCAATCTGGCCTTCCAGTGAATGCGGGGACGCCACCGCGGGCGCGCGCAGCATGTCAATGAGGTTCTGGTTCTTTGGGCCAAATCCCGGCCGTTCGGCAAAGAAATCCCTCAATCCGCCGGTGAGCCGGGGGTACACGGTGGCTTCCATCAGAGTTGCGTCATCAAAAAGCTCTTTGAGGGACTGGAAGGCCGGATTCACGTTGGCCAGCCAGAGGAGGAGGAGCTCTTCCAGAGCAATCTCCCGGTTCGGTACCCCTTCGGTCGAACCAGCGAGCCATTGCGCCGCAGTAAGGCGGCCGCGATAGACCGCCACCGTGGGGAAATGTTCAGAAAAGAGAAGCAGCGTCTGCTCAAGGCGGTCACTGCCGAGGCGCGAGGCGAGCCACGCGAGCGCATCCTGCATCACGCCGGGATTGCGCTGGCGGTATTGAGCGACGACGGCGTGCAAAGCCTCGTCAATCAGGCCGATTGCATTCAGAGTGCCCGGATGGAGGGCCCGCTCCGGATGGTGCTCCACATCGCGCGTCTGGTTGATCCGATGGGCAAACTCGCGTGTCGCGGCCAGGTTGGCAAAGACAACGTTGCCGCTGACCGAAAACAGCGCTTCATTAAAACCGTAACGGTCTCGCGCCGAGCGCGATACGTGGAACTCAAACACGTCCCTCTTTGCCTCTCTTCCACTATACCAACGAATCGAATGATCAAAGGCGCAGCTATACACCGGCCTCGCCGCGTGTGCAGCGGCCTTTCAGTCATTAACAGCATTGATCAGGTTACGATGGCGGGAGTTGCATCATCGTGAAGAGGATTCGGGGGATGGCGCGGACAGCGGGGCCTGTCCGCCGTCCGCGCCGTTTCAAAGGATCACGACTGTCCATCCACGCCGGCCTCGCTCAGGATCTTGCGGAGCTTGTTCAACGCGCGGCCCCGGATGAAGCCGATCGAGCCGGTGGCCAGCCCAAGGCGGCGGGCAACCTCCTCATACGGCAGGGGCGGCTGCTCGAAAAACAGGAGGCGCAGCATCTCCGCGCTGCGCTGCGGCAGTTGGGCCACGCCTTCGCGTACAATCCGCTCCTGCTGGGTCTGCCAGACGCGCCGGGGCATGTCTGGGGTGACCGTAATCTGCGGTACGGCATCAGGCTCAATGCTTTCCAGCGGCACCTCATTACCCTGCCGCTTCCTCCAGCGGAACGCCTGGCGCACTGCTACCGTGATCAGCCATGAGCGCAGGGACTGGGCGTTTTTGAGCTGAGCAAGATTGTTGAAGACCTCGATACAGACAGACTGGTAAATGTCCGCGGCGTCCTCCCGGCTTGCGCCGAAACGAGCGGCAATGGTGTAAACCAGCCCTCTGTATCTGTTGACCAGATCGCTCCAGGCCTGCTGATCTCCGGCCAGACACATGGATACCAAAATTTCTTCTTCCGGCTCAGGAGGATTGCAGCGAACGCAGTGGTTCTCCGCCTTAGCCGTTTGATGAGCGATCGCCCGATCTGCCTGAATGTGGACACCTGTAGAACTGCCAATAACTTGAGAACCCTTCATACCGCCTCATTCCTCGTTTAGCGTTGTTGCGGTCCTCGGCACAGGTCACGCGGAAAACATAAACCAGCAGATCACCTGGGTAAGTGATCGGCATCACACGCACTGGCCATGAGGACATGGGGCTTGAGAGAAATCTGCTCATCCCGGATCGAATGGCGGCATGCGACAACCCGAAGAATGCAACAAACTGCTGCATCACAAAGCAGGTAATCGGCAGCCCTCAAGAAAACAGGGGCAGACAGACTTCTCGCGAACGAGCCAATGAATAAACGGCGATATCAGATTCGAAGCGGAAGGGATAAATACGTGTACCCTGGCGGCGAACCGAGGTCATCAGAGACCCTGACAGGACGCGTAGAGGCCACGCGTACCAGCGGAACAATTGTCCGCCACAACATCGGAACCAGCTCGAGTATTCCGGTAAAAATCAGGACCATGCCCAGAATGCACAGGCAGTAGGTGATCTGGCATTCAATGTCATCACTGGACACGGGAAATTGGTCCCAGCTGTCGAGTTGCAGCAGCGGCGATGCTACTGCCATAAGCAGCAGCAGGTACAGAACCACCTGACAAGATTTGCGCAACATACTCCACTCCCGCATGCGAGACTGATTAACGCATCGGTATGCGACATTTTGTTCCGGAAGTATTGCTACTCTACCATGCCAGTTCAGGAATTAGAAGGTTCTAAATATATGTCTTAACTATATAAGTCATTGAAGCTGTTGAATTTATTGTATGTTAACGGTTGACTCTTCCATTTTTATTGGCAAAATCCGCTGCCTTGAACTGCGGGTTCCAATCTCCACCAGCTGAAGCTTGGCCGGGCCGTCCGCCAGTCGCCGCACCAGCAGACTGAGCAGGGTTCCCTTGCCGTTCACGCCGGCAGTATTGGGCTGGCGTGTCGTAAAGATTCCAGCTTCGCCTTTGACCTTGTCAATGCGCTGAACGATGGCGACCTCCTGGGTGCCCCCGGAGAGGAAATCTCCGTGCTGGACATCTTCGACAGCCAGGATTCGCGGATCATAGCGGAAAAGCAGCGACGAGGAGAAAAGGTCCTCAACATTTTCGAGTTTTACCTGAACAACGGCCGTTTCGCCGGTTTTAATAGAGAGGCTTCCGGGTTCCAGGCGAAGTTTGGGCACATTCTGGATTTCGGGGTCAGAGTTGGCCACCAGCGCCTTGGCCTCCATGAACCCTCCGGCAGCCTGGGAATTGGCCGCTACCGGCGCCTTGGCCTCATCCTGTTGGCGAAGGAACAGGTCCGAGTCTGTCCCCACACTGAGGGCCTGCAGGCTTTCCTTAGCCAGTTCACGCGTGCGCACCAGCTTGGGCGTTACCACGATCAGGACCTCATTCTCAGAGTTTGATACATCCTCGCCGGAGAACAGATAACGGAGCAGGGGAAGATGGGAAAGGCCCGGCCAGCCGGTCGCGGCCTTGCTTTGCGAACGTTCCGCAAGCCCGCCCAGGATGCTGACCTCGCCTTCCTGAAGGCGGATGTCATGCTCAATACGGCGCTGGCTGATCACAGGCTGGTCAACGCCGCCGATGTTCACTCTGCCGTTCAGGGACGAGACCTCTACCGCCAGCTTCATGCTGACGGAATGGTCGGGATGCACGTGCGGCGTCAAATCAATGTTTACGCCCACGTCGATGTATTGAAACTGGGTGTTTACGATGGGACCGACGCTGGCCGCGGCCTGAAACGAGCCTGTGGCCACGGGGACGCGGTCGCCTACGCGCAGTCTTGCCGATTCGCCATCGGTGACCCGCACCTGCGGGTTCTGGATGATTTTTGTGCTGCTGTCACTCATCAGGGCGGAAGCCACAGCGCCGGGAATGGTAAGCGCAAAATCGCCCTTGGAAATCTCGTCAAGTTTGTCCAGCGCTACCGCGCCGGCGGGGCCCAGGGGACTCTGGGGCACGAAAGCCAGGGTGGTGGAGCTTCCGGGCTGGACGCCCAGGCTGCGCGCACGATCGCGGCGGACCTGAAGAACAGAAATCTGCACCACAACCTCGGCGCGTCCGCGATCACTGTCGTGGATCAGCTTGGAGGCCAGCACGACTTTGTCCGGGGTGTCGCGAAGCAGAATGGCATTGTCGCGCGGGACCGCCTGCACGTGCCGCAATTCCAGCATCTGCTGCAGGCCGGTGGCCATCTCGGTAAGTTCCTGCGGCGTTTGCGTGTGTTCCAGGTAGACCTTCTTGAGGATTTGTTCCTCTTCCTGTTTGCGCTTGCCCGCGTTGTCCGGCAGGATCAGGACGATGTTGCTGGTGACCGGCTTCCAGAAGGCCTTGGCTTCGACGCAAGCGACGTTCAGGGCCTGCTGGATGGTGACGTTCACCAGGTCAATGCTGATTTTCCTGTCGGGGAATTCCGGGTCAAAGATCACATTCACGCCGGCCAGTTTGCCGATGGTGCGGAAGACAATCCGGGCGTCTTCGTTCATCTTCAAAGTCACCGGCTCGCGCGAAAGTGGATTCAGCGCCGGCGGCGCCTCCATGTAGCCGGTAGCAGACTGCCCCGGCTGGCCGGGGGCCGCCGGAGAAACGGCGCCCGGGGAAGGGCTGCCCGGTTTGGCCGCGCCGGGTTCCGCCGCGATCAACTGCTTCGTGTAATCGAGTTCCTGCCGCGCCAGCATGCAGGAGGGGTCGATGGTCAGCGCCGTCTCAAACTCCCGCAGGGCGAGCTGGTTCTCATGCTGTTCCAGATGCTTGATCCCCTGGCCCACGTGGAACTGTGCCGCCTCAAAGCGCATGCGGTAGGCCCGCAGCTTGTACTGGGGATTTTGCGGATCTTCCTTCTGCGCCTTGGCATACCCCTGGAGAGCCAGGTCATAATTCTCCACGCTCTCAGCGGTCTCGGCATGCTGGTAGGCTTGCTTGCCTTTCACGCATCCAGTGATGGCCCAGACTGCCATCGACAAGAAGCACAGCACCCTTGCAGCGACGATGTGTTCACGGCTTCTGCACACTGCCATGGATCTTCTCCTCACCGCCGGCTCACTGCTCAATCCAGGAGTCGACTGGAGTAAAACTTTTTGCCTTGGGATCGAGCTTGACCACATAGGCGCCCAAGGCGCCTATGCGCCGCGTGGCTCCATAACTGATGGGCGGCGTCAGCCCGGTCCCGAAGTTGTACATGCTGGAAAGGGTATCTACGTACCCTTCCCGGCTCAGTTCGCGCCCTTCCTGCCTGAGTCCCTCCACGAATACCTTGGCGGCGGCAAGAGCGGCCAGCGCACGCGCAGGCTGCACCATCTCCAGCTTGTATTTGCGCAACAGAGCTCCATACTCACGCAGCGCATCCTGCTCCATGTCCGAAGGCAAAGTAGGGAAAGAGAGGAAAAGGCGTTCGCTGTATTCCTGGGGCAGACGGAAAACATCCTGACCGGCAAGGGGGCCGGGCTGGAAGACCATGGGCGTCCAGGCCTGGCGTGCGGCCTCATCAAGCAGCGCTGCCAGTTCTGCTCCGGACCCGAGGAAGATCAGGGCACTCGGCCTTTGTGGTCCGAGGGAGGCAAGCACCTTCCCCGCATCGAAATTTGAGTAACCTGCGCGCACGACCGCCTTGCAGGCACGAACGCGGCATTCCTCTGTTACCGCATCGGCGATTGCCTCTCGTTGCTTGGGATAAACCACGGCAAACGATGCGGCCGGCGCGGACAGCCGGCTTTGCGCGAACTTGACCAATACCCGCGCCTGCTCGGCCAGACCGGAAAGGAGATGAAAGACCTTGGAGCGGGCTGGAAGCTCGCCGCTGCCACCCTCCGCAAAGGTGTCAATGGCGGGTACGCCGGCCTTCTCCAGCGATTCGGCAATGCTGCGCTCCTCGCCCGGCGCAAGCACGCCAACCACGGCAAAAATGTTCTGCCGGCGTACGGCTTCGGTCACCTGTGCCGCGCTCCCTCCCTGCGTCCCTCCGGTTGTAATCACCTCAAGCTCGATCTTGCGTCCGTAAATGCCACCCTTCGCATTCTGATCATCGAAGTAAGAACGCAGCAGGGACGCGATGGCGGACCCCAGGGGAGCGAGTGGGCCATTCGCCGGGACCACCGTCGCCGCGCGAATGCTGTCCGCACCCACGCCAGGATCGGTCTTGATTCCGAGTTGCTGGAGGTAGGCAATAAGGCTGTTCAGGTCGTTGTCCGATATGTGAAAGCGAGGCATGGTGATGCCCAGTTCATTGCCTCCGGAATCCACGCCTTCGCGCAACACCTTGCGCAGACTGTTTACGTCATAGGCAGGACGACGGCGCGCCAGAGCCTCGTCAGTGACATAGGGCTTGGAGAGCGAGTCCCAGGTGATATCGGAAGGTGTGACGCCGCCTTCGGGCCGGCCCTTGCCGTCAGCGCCATGGCAGCTTGCGCATGGCATCAGAGTGGCGGGGACGGCAGTATCGCCCAGCACAGCCTCAAGTTGCGATTGAGACGGGCTCTCACCCTTGGTGAATATCTGCTTCCCCGCTTCGGCGCTTACGGCGGTCTGTGCCGGCAGTGGCGCCGGCCGCAGCAGGTTCGCCGCGGACAGCGCAATGCCGAACAGCAAAGTACGCCCGAAGCAATGCCCGCCTCCGGGTACCTGCAATTTCCCGACAGACAACTTCACAATTCCACCCTGTCTTTCCCGGCAGCTTACCGCGATTCGCTATCGTGTTCTTTTGCGGCGCCGGCACTTGCGGTCTTGTCCGCTTCCCTGTTGGCGAGCATGGGAGTGATCACGCTCATCAACTTGTCGGCCGAGGTAAGCCCGGAAGCATACGTCCAGGTGCGTTGCTCGTCATTCCCAATCGCCACGGTGGGCGGGTGGTCCTGCTTTGATCCGATGTAAATGTTGAAGGCCTTCCATATTTTTTCCATGTCCGCGCGGTCCCCGGTGACAAAGCTCCATCCGGGCTGGGCATGAAACATGGCGGCATAGTTCTTCAATCTTTCCGGAGTGTCGTTCTCCGGGTCCACACTCACGGAAATCAGGTGCAAATCTTTCTTGCCCTGCTGAAGCAAAGTTTTCTGGATGCGGGCGAAGTTTGCCGTCAGCGGCGGACAGATGGTGGTGCAGGTGGTGAAAATGAAATTGATGGCCACCGTTTTCCCCTGCACCAGATCACGATAGAAATGGAGCTTGTGATTGTCCTGGTCCATCACGACAACATCGGGAATTGTGGGGGCTTTTGTGACAACGGGGGCCGGCACCGGCGCGGTGGTCTTGGTTGTCTGCATATGGTGCATGTGCTCCATATGCTCCGGCGCCGCCGGTTGCTGCTGAGCGTAGCCGCGAATCCCAACGAAGAGTACCGCGCTGAATGTGAACGTGAATGCTTTCCGTACTGTAGATATGTTTCTCACGATTGAGGCTCCCTATTTGCTGTTCTGTTGATTGTTTTGTTCAGGTGGCTCGGCTGCGGCTTCCTGCCGGACTGCGCGAACCATGAGGTACGGGAGTTGGTTTGGCCGTATCCTCAAGGACGGAATCCGCACCATGGCGTAGTAGACACCCTCTTTCGGGGGCGCGAAAGTGAACTGGTATACGCCTTCGCCCTTGTGGTCAGCGGAGAAGTGCAATTGGCGGAGACCATCGGCCAGTAGCACGGTCACCTCCACGTCCCTGATCCCCTCTTTCGGTTTTTCCGTTTCAGGGTCCACCAGCCTGAACTGTACCTGCGCAGGTTCGCCCGGCTTGACCTGCACGTAATTCTTCAGGGGCCGCAGTTCCACGGCAAGCGCGTTCTGCTTCTTGAGGAACGGATTCACCTTCACTGTGAATTCAAAGCAGTGGGCCACGGCGGGCGAATCAACAAAGACCGGAACGTCGTACACACCGGGTTTGGGCAGACGGAGCCCGACGGAATATATTCCCGGCTCGGTTTCATGGATGCTGCGGTCCAATACCATGACGGCCGTGGGGCTTTTGCCATAGCCTTCCATGCTGCTCATGGGCGCAGCCATGCCTTCCTGGTAAAAGTAAATTCTCTTGTCAGCGGGGTTGGCAACGAAGGCGGAACTGCCGTCGAGCGCAGTGGCCATGGGGGCGGCAAGAATGTCGCCCAGTTCTCCCGGAGGATTCTGTCCCGCCACAAAATGCGCGGTGGAACTGCCCGGTTCATCGAGACGAATCATCCTGACGTCCTCACTTCCCCGGGAGCGCACATAAGCATACGAGTCGGAAAAGGTGATCTGGTCAGGCGAGCTGCCGGCTTCGTATGACTGGACGAATTTGTCGGAGGCAGTGTCGAACATGAGAACGGCGCCCTCGGTTCCGTTGGCCACAAATCCCCAGCGTCCATCGGGCGTGACGCGAATCGTGGTCAGCCCGGGGGTGGCGTCCATGGTCAGCCGGGCAGCGCGTGTCTCCGTGGAAATTGCCGTGACCTTGCCGTCCCGCTGGCTGGCTACGTAGACGTTCTTGCTGCGCGAAGAATAAGCCAGGGACACCGGCGCCTTTCCAACCGGCACATCGTTCAATTTGACAAGCTTCTGCAAGTCGATGACGGAAACGGTGCCGTCATCCTGATTGGTGACGTAAAGATTATGTTTCTCGTCAAATACGATCTCATGGTGTCCCCTGCCGGTGGGAATGCGGGCGGCGACGTCAAGCGACTGCGCGTCAATGGCCACCACCCCGCTTTCAGCAGGGCGCGTCGAATCCAGCGCCACCCAGACATACTTGCCGTCAGGCTGGACCAGAATGCGTCCAGGCTTGGCGCCCACGCTGATGTTCAGCATCAGCCGGAAATTCAGGCTGTCAATGGCAGCCACCTGATTCACAGCGGGCATGGTGACAAACAGCCGGTCACCGTTTCGGCTCTGTACCCAGTCCTGACCGGGAGCAGCCAGGTCAATGACCGCGTAGAGTTTGCTGGTGCTGAACCCGACACGCGGATCAATAATCAGGATGCTGGGTTCGGTGGTAAGGGCCAGGACGTAGTAGGTATTGAGGTCCACTTCCGGACGCGCGGAAAACTGCATCTGGAGGAAGGACTGAATCTTTTTATTGCACGTTTCCTG
>DATIWA010000206.1:0-1886 GCA_035465515.1 Candidatus Limnocylindrales bacterium
GCCTTTATCAGTTCCTGCCGGTTCTTGAAGGCGTTGTACATTTCTTTCCAGCGTGCACGGGAAACTTTTTCCCCGTTTGCGTTGTAGTACATGTTCTCTCCTTCTTTCTCAGAGGTTGGGTGCAAGTAGCAGTTGGCAGCAGTGGAATGCGCATGTCTGGTCCGCCGTGCTGGGCAACCTGGGGTTTCAAGGCACACGTCCAGTGTCCCGAGAAAAATCAGGTGCTTGCCGGCCGACACCAATGCGGATTCGGCTGTGCCGACTTGACTTCTAGCTATGTTGTTAAAACCTTGGTCTGCAAGTCCGTCGATGCAGAGGAAATCCAAGGATGTTCCTCCGCGCAAAGCGCGGAGGGCGAATTGCGAATGGCTGCTGGCGGGAGATAATACCCAGCACCCTGATTCGAGTCAATAAGATTTATTAGAGTTTTATTAGATCTTTTTTCGTAGCACCATTCTTGTGAAGAAGTCCGCATGAGAAGAGGAATGTCCCACCTCGCCCGGCCAACATAAATTTCCCGTTTAACACTCATTTAACACGGGTTTGCCATGATGTGTGTGAAGGAGAACCGTTATGGCGACTCTCAGTGTTCGCAGATTCATGACCGCAATGGCTGTGTGCGGTCTCTGGCTGTTTGCGGTGGCGTGCAACTCCGGCGGCAACAAGGCGAGTACGCCTTCGGCCGGCGCAGGCAATGAAATTACGGGGGCCGGGAGCACCTTTGTCTATCCCATCATGAGCCGCTGGATCAGCGCGTTCCAGCAGTCAAACCCCGACGTGCGCATCAACTATCAATCCATCGGCAGCGGCGGCGGAATTCAGCAGCTCAAGAAAGGCCTGGTTGATTTCGGCGCCAGCGATGCCGCGCTCTCTGACGAACAGCTCAAAGAAATGCCGCCGCTGGTCCAGGTGCCGGAAAGCGCCGGCCCGGTTTGCATCACCTATAACCTTCCCAGTCTGAAGCAGCCGCTCAAGCTCAGCCCGGCGACTCTGGCCGGCATTTACCTGGGCAAGATCACCAAATGGCATGATCCCGCGATTGCCAAAGACAATCCCGGTGTCACACTGCCCAATGCTGACGTGGTGGTTGCCCACCGCAGCGACGGCAGCGGCACCACCAACATATTCACCACGTATCTTGATACCGTGAGCCCTGACTGGCACGGCAAGGTTGGCAAAGGACTGTCAGTAAACTGGCCCGCCGGCCTGGGCGGCAAGGGCAGCGAGGGCGTGACAGGTGTGGTGAAGCAGACGGAAGGCGGAATCGGATATGTTGAACTGACCTACGCTTCGCAAAACGACCTGCCCGTCGCGGAGATCAAAAATGCCGCCGGCAAGTGGATCAGTCCCAGCGCAGAAAGCGCATCGGCAGCCATCGCCGCTTTCAAAGACAAGCTCAGCAACGATGTGCGCGCTGCTGTCGTCAATCCGCCGGCGAGCGCGCCTGAGGCTTATCCAATCAGCGGGCTCACGTTTCTTCTGATTCCCAAACAGCCGCAGAATGCCGCCCGCTCACAGACGGTGCAGAAGTTCGTTCGCTACATTCTTTCCGATGGGCAGAACCTCTCGACGGACATGCATTATTCCAAGCTGCCTCCGGAACTACAGCAAGTGAACCAGCAGATCCTTGGCCAGCTCTCCAGCGCGAGCGCGGCTCCGGGAGGAAAGTAAGACCAACCTGGCTGTTCTGGGAACTGCAGTGCTCTCACGTTGTCTGGCGGCCGCGCGCTTGCGGGCAGGACCGGGCTACGGCAGTCCCATTCCGTGTCCCGGCACCAGGTAGAGAAGAGCGCCCAGCGCGGTAAGCACGGCTACAAAATAAGCGGCCATCATGGGGCTTCCCCGATAGTGGCTTTCCTGGGGAGGCCCGTACGCGGCGCCGGTGG
>DATIWA010000207.1:0-2234 GCA_035465515.1 Candidatus Limnocylindrales bacterium
CAGTCAGGATGGAAAGAAACCATAAACTTATACTTCTTCTCTACTGAAAAGGCGCCCGCTCACGAACGCATAATCGCGTAGTCCTTTTCGGTAACGATGATCTGATTCTGGCTGGGCTGCTCACCAGGCCCAGCCGTTTTCTGAGTATCAGCAGAGTTACTGGGAAAAGGAAGTGATACGAATCACACAGCGCGTTGTTGTTGTTTGTACCTGGCTCAGATTGGCCTTGACTATCAGGAAAACTACTGGCCTCCAGCGTGGGTGGGCCATGCAACTTCGGAGCTCTCTTCCAGAGGATAGCCGAGATCTTTCCATCCCGCAAAACCTCCTTGCAGCGGACGGACCCGCATGATTCCAAGTTCCTGAAGCTTGCGCGCCACACGGGCGCTGGTTGCTTCGTTGGGTCAAGTGCAGTAGAGAACGATTTCCTCATCCCTGGGCAGCAGCGAGGCCTTTTCGCCCACCTCTTCAGGAAGCATCCGAATGGCGCCCGGCAGCACGCGCGGATCGCCGATTGAATCGAGCGAATGCCTCAGGTCCACGATCACCACCTTCTTGCCTTCATTCAGCATTTCGTGCAGCTCGGCTGGGGCAATTCGTGATTTGTACAATTCCTTTAAAAACCGGCGGCGCTGCGCATACTTGATCCCCACGTTGGCGGCCAGCAGCACCAGGCTGGCTTCAAAAATGATCGCGCCAACGGCCGGAACCAGATGCATGTGCTCAACCGGCAGGTAGCCCATCATCATGAGCGCCAGCACCCACACGGCCGAACCGCTGATATTGGTCACCTGGAAATGCTCGCGCTCAATCCCGCTCAGCCCCGCCACCGCGGGGATAATGTGCGAAACTCCCGGCAGCCATTTGGAAAAGAAAAGCGTCCGGCTGGCGCCCTTTTCGAAAAAGACCTTGGATTTGCGCACGCACGTGTCCGGCTCAAAGGAAATGCGGCACAAGATGGAAAGTACCGAGTCCCCTCTCGTCCGGCCTGCTTCGTACCACAGCGAATCGCCCGCCACGCAGGCAATCAGGGCAACCCAGAACCCCGCGTCAAAGCGCATCTGTCCCGCCGCGGCCAATGCCCCCGCTCCCACCAGCACGGGAGAGAGCAGCAGAGGCAGCCCGATTCGCTCCAGCAGGGCGGACAGCAGCACCACGGCGTACGGATGGCTGGTAAGGAGATGGAAAAGCTCTTTCACTTTGGCAGTACCCGTTCCAAGTTTAACTCAGGCCAGATAATCAGTCCTTTTTGTTTGTGAGGTAATCTAATCGCAGCAGAAGAGAGGACCCGTGATCGATTTTGCCGCCATAATCCTGGGTGTGGCCCTGGTGCTGCTGGTGCTCTGGGAGACCTTTGAGACCATCGTGCTGCCGCGGCGCGTGACCCGGCAGTTCCGGGTGACTCGGGCTTTCTACCGCTATACCTGGGTTCCCTGGCGGGCCCTTGCGCGCCTCCGCCGGACCAGGAAGAAACGTGACGCGCTGCTCAGCTATTACGGCCCCCTTTCCCTGCTGATGCTGCTTGCGTTCTGGGCCATTGCCCTGGTATTCGGCTTTGCCCTGATCCATTATGGCGACGGCGCCCGCTTCGGCGGCGCTCTGTTCCCCAGCCGCTTCGGCAACGCGCTCTACATCAGCGGCACAACGCTTTTCACCCTGGGCCTTGGGGACATCACCCCCGCCTCGCCCATTGGCCGTTTTGTTACCGTTCTGGAAGCCGGCATCGGCTTTGGATTTCTCGCCTTGGTCATCGGCTATCTGCCGGTTCTGTATCAGGCCTTCTCGCGGCGCGAAGTGACAATTTCCCTGCTGGATGCGCGCGCCGGCTCGCCCCCTACCGCATTCGAACTGCTGCGGCGCCACACCGGCTCGCACGGTCTGGACACTCTGACCCAGGTCATGCGCGACTGGGAACTCTGGTCGGCCGAGCTCATGGAGAGCCACCTTTCCTATCCGGTGCTGGCTTACTTCCGCTCGCTGCATGACAACCAGTCCTGGATCGGGTCGCTCACCGCAATTCTCGATTGCTGCGCGCTGACCATGGTCGGCCTGGAAGGGGTCTGCCAGTATCAGGCCCGCATGACCTTTGCCATCGCCCGGCATGCCCTGGTGGACCTCAGCCAGGTTTTCGGCGCAGCCCCTGAGATGAATGGTTCGCCTGACCGCCTGCCGCCGGAGGGCCTGGCGGCGATTCGCCAGCAATTAGGCGCCAACGGATTCAGGCTCGCCGATGG
>DATIWA010000208.1:0-8184 GCA_035465515.1 Candidatus Limnocylindrales bacterium
AGAAGATGCCCCTGCCCGTCAACGGCAATTCCCTTGGGCTTGTCGAAGGCTCCCGCGGAATCACCAATACCGCCAAAGGTGGAGAGAAATTTCCCGGAAGCGTCGAGGTGCTGCACGCGGAAATTGAGCGAGTCCACCACCCAGAGAGTTCCGTCATTTGCCACCGCAATGTGGGTGGGATAATTGAACTCGGCCGCCCCATCGCCCGGCTTCCCGATCCGGTTCAGCACCTTGCCTTCAGCGTTCAGCACCACCACGCGCATGGCGATCGTGTCCACGACGTATAGCGTGTCGGTGCGGCGATCAATGGCCAGCCCGGTGCACCGTTTGAAAATGCTTTCGGCCTTTCCCAGCGCGCCCAGCACCTTTAGAAATTTGCCGTCCGGCCGGAACACAAAGATGCGCGCCCGTCCCGAATCGGTAACATAAATGCGCCCCTGGCTGTCCAGCGCGATGGCTATGGGCGAGACAAACGGATCGGAAGACGGCGCATGAAGCTGCCTGTACTTGCGCCCTGCGGCATCAAAGATGTGAACGGTCCGGCCCCGGGTGTCCGCCACCAGCACGCGTCCCTTGCCGTCCACCGCCACTCCATGCGGCAGGACCATGCCACGGCGGTCGGCTTCCATCCCAAGCGCCTTGTTGATGAAGCTTCTGAATTTTGAAGGCTTGCCTTTTACGTCAGCCGGGGTCCTCAGAGAACCCAGATAATCCACCGGGCCCAGGGAAACCGGCGCAGCGGGCTCCGGCTTGCTCGTTGCGGAGTAGGCGCGCGCCGCCAGCGCCAGCGCGGCAACCACGGCCAGCACTATGCCGGCCGGCAGGATGTATCTCGTTCTGGATTTAAGTCTCGCCACTCAAAGCCTTCAAAACACCTTGAAATCTCTTCCAATTCGGAAGTACCAGATTGCCAGACGAGTACCCGTTGGGCCTGTGAGATTCGTCACGTCGAACAGGTTCCTGGAATAGCCGCCTTCGAGCGTGAATTTGCCCACATGGTAGCGGGCGTCTGCCTGGAGAATGTTGTACTCCTGGTCAGAAGTCGGCAGCTGGTCCTCTTCCAGCCGCCAGGAAACGGCCACTTCCAGGCGGCGCCGCGGCTTGGCCAGGAAAGTTACGGTATCGGCGTTCATTCTCCGGTTGAGCAAAGGGGTCGCGATCAGCTGGTTGATGGGAAGCGGTATCACGAGGAACTGGGGATTGATGAGGTCCAGCGGGAAGATCGCGCCTGCACCGTCAGAAAACGACCTGGTATAGGCCGCGGTGAACAGACGGTGCTCCACCGAGCCGGTATAGTTGACGATCTTGTTTCGCGTATTGCCGCTGATATTGAGCAGTTCCACCTGCATGTAGTCGCCGGTGGCGCGCAGACGGAAGTTCTTCACGCTGTCCGTCTGCAATTCAAGCGCTACCCGCTTCTGGTGCGTGAATCCGCCAATCTGCTCAACCAGGTTGAGGTTTTCGTCCTGCGCCGTGGCCACCACATGCAGCTTGCGAACATCGCCCCAGGCAATGCGTCCCATGGCGCTGTTCGACCACTCGGTGGGCGTGTTGTCCAGCGTGGTCGCGGCCATTTGAAAACGTCCGGTGTATGATCCGAGAAAATCAAAGCTGCGCCAGCGATGTTCCGCGGTTACGGTGGAAGCGGTATCGGTGAAAGAGGTCTCGCTTTCGGCGACCCCGGATATGGGCGTTGAATGCGTATAGCGGATGTCCTGGCTGAGCCGCAGCCATTCCACGGGGTGATAATCCGCCCGCCCCACCGCGCTGTTCGAGGTGCTTGCCAGAAGTGAGATAAGCTGCACCGGCCCGGCGCCGGGCGCCAGGGGGTTGGTAAAGGAAACGTTGTTGCTGTCCAGTTGAGTAAACGCATACCCAGCGCTCAACAGCACCTTGGGATGTACCTGGACATCAAACGTGGCGTTGTTGACCATCTCCGAGGTGTTGCTGGACCCGTCGTTCGCCAGATGGTCTTCCTGCCACACCTCACGGTTTTCGATCCGCAAACGCGCCTTGTTCTCCCAGAATCCACGCTGAACGTTGAATCCGCCGGTGCGTATGTTGTTATCGAACCTGCTGTCCAGATTGACCTGAGAGATGCCGTTGGAGTTCCCCGCGGCCATGGAATAATTCCCCGACCATTGCCAGTTCTTCCATGTATCGGAGAGCCCCACGGCCCAGGCTTTCTGATCAAAGGTGCGGTCGGCGAACGAGGTGGGAACGTGCACGGTGGTGCTGTAATCCTGAAATGAAGTGGAGATGTGCGGCAGTCTGGGCGCGAAGACGTCCCAATGCAAATCCAGCCGCGAATCGTCATTGCTCTGGTCCAGACCCAGGCCCGTGACGCCGTGATTGGTTTTCATGTAGTTGACACGCAGGGGGTAGTGGCTCTTGGGGAGAAAAGCCGACCCGAAAAACAGATTTGTTCCGCCGAGGCCAAGGTCCCCGCGGTCAGAGGTGTTGGCGCCTTTCTGGTATTCAAATGCCCCATTGATGTCGAGAAACTTTGGATCAAGCACGAAGCCGTCGCCATTGAACCGCAGATCGCCCATGGGAAAGAGCTGGTTGGTGAAGGTGCTTACATTGGTCTGGCTCTGCTGCGTGTGCGTCAGGTCAAACCCCGCGAAGCCGTTGAGATGCCAGCGAGGCGGTTCGTAATTGTAGTATTGCGCCCGGGCCAGGAGGCTGAGCAGCAGGACCAGGGCGGCAGCCTGAAGCATCCATCGAATTGACCTGATTCCTGTCATGGTCGAAATCGTTCTCTCAAAAGAACGGAGGGGGATAGCTGCTGCGAGGCTCGCGGCCCCCTCCGTTGCGCTGCCTTTACAAGTGGCAGTACACGCAAGAGGTCCCGGTCAGGGTCTGTTCCGGGGTGCTGGGGTATGTGCGGAAGAACAGATGCGCTCCGGAGCTCGGACCCGCGTGCGGATCATGGCAGGTTGCGCACTGCATTCTGCCGGCGAACAGCGGAACGTTGCCCTGGCCGTCCACGGAGAATTGGTCGGCTGCGGGCCGCATTCCAATCGCGGCTGCGGTGTTGGCGTCGGGGTAGACGAAGTTGACCGGGTGCTGCTTGGTCAGGTCGCGCACCGTGGTGTCATCGGGCATGAAGAGGGTGCCCTGCGGCAGCGGCTGGAAGTTCGCGCCGGACTGGGCCTCATACCACGAATTAATGGCGACGGTTCCGTCATGGCAGCTCAGGCAGAGGTTGCTCACCACCATCTGACCGCCAAGATCAGTAGGAGTGGAGCGCATGCTGTCACTGGTATAGACGCCATAGCTGGCGACGTTCGATAGCGTGTGGTTCCACAGCAGATAGCCGGGACCGGTTGGAGCGCTGCCGAACTTGTGTGCCGTATGGCAGAAGTTGCAGAGCGTATAGCTGGCGCCGCCCAACTGCGTCTTGAAATCATGAGCGGAGCCAAAGACGGCCGACTTCGGCGCGCGCGCTGCAAACGCCGAAGTGGCGATGCAGATCACGAGGGCCAGAATGCCGGTTTTTAAGATCACTTTCATAAGACCTCCTGAAGCGATGAGAAACTACTATGCAAATACCCCGAATCGTTCTATGGCTGCCGCAGCCGTTGCTGCCGCAGATCTGTCCGTCTTGCAAGCCCGGACAGAACCCCGTTCAATTCCCTCCCCCGAGGAACTGGAAGATCTGCACGCGATGGTTCAGCTGGTCGCTCACGTACACTTTCTGGTTTTTGTCTATGTAAATCCCCATGGGGAGGTTAAAAGCCCCGGGCACATTGCCGAACTGCCCCACCCACATCAGCAGCACGCCTTTGGGGCTGAAAATCTGGAAGTTGTTGAAGGCGGCATCCACCACCCAGTAGTCCCCTTCTTTGTCGATGGCCACGCCTTTGGGGCGAATGAACTCGCCGGGCCGGTCGCCCCGGGTCCCGAAGCGGCGCACAAACTTAAAGTCGGGAGTGAACACCTGCACGGAGCAACTGCCGGTATCGGTCACGGCGAAGCTGCCGTCCGGAGCAACCGCGATTCCCACCGGGAAGTTGAACTCGCCGTTCTTCTCGCCACGCTTGCCCACCCGGTTTTTCAATTCAAGAGAGTCGAGATCGAAGACCAGCACCTGATGCAGGTGAGAATCCACGACGTAGAGGCGCCGGCGGCCTTCGTCAATGGCCATGAACGTCGGATTCTTGATTCCGTCCTTGCTGCCGATCGTCGCCACAAGATGATTGGCAGGGTCGAACTTCAGCACCATGTGCAGCAACGGATCAGAAACAAAGATGTTGTCCCTGGCATCAACCACGACTCCGAGCGGGGTCTGGAACACGATGCCGCGGTCCCCCTGCAAACGGGTGATCTGCTTCTGTGTCTGGTCAATAATGAAGACCACGCTGCGCTGCGTGGAAGCAAAGATCACCCGGCCGTGAGAATCCGTAGCGACTCCGGCCGGCTTCTCAAAATATTCCGTGTGGTTCGGATCGCTGTTTCCAACCAGTTTGTCCACCCAGGACTTCTTCTTTTTGGTTTCGATATCGAAGTTGTTGCTCAACTGCTCGAGAAACTTGACCCGCGGCTTGTCCGGAGGGAGCGGCCAGATCAGTTGCGAATTGTCGGCGGCGGGCGCCGGCGTCTTGTGTTTGTCCGCCGCCCGCAGCAGGCCAGGCAGCGTTGCAACGGCCAGCGCAATCGTGAGAAAGAAGCTCGTTTTCTTTATCTTTTTCATGGGGGATCCATTCATGGCTGCTTGCCCTTGGGCTTTGGAGGTTTCTGCGGCATCACGTTCGGCTGCTTGCGCTGAATCTCCAGTTCCTTCTGCCTCTGGGCCTCCTCTTCGTCCGTGTGTTTCTGGGCTTCCGCCATCCGGGCGTTGTCGTTGGCCAGATGGCATGCGTCGCACACGTCTGATTTTTTTCCGTTTACCTCCGCGGAGCGCACCAGATCCTCTCTTTCCGAGGCATGGTTCTCATGGCAGGTGAGGCAGGAGATCTTCTTTCCCGGATGCAAGATGTCCGGCGCGCCCGCGACCTTGTGGTTGCCCATGGGGTGGCCCATGGTCAGCGTTGGATCAAGGCCGATTTTGGGGATGGCCTGGAACTCTTCCTCGGAAAGCTCATGCTCCGTCTTGAACAGCGCCAGCTTGCCTGTGATCCGCCGGTCCTGATGGCACTCCAGGCAGAGCGCGTTTCCTGAAGCCCGCAGCTGGGCCTCGTTGTCGCTGACGTGCGGGTCATGGCACCAGACGCACTTGCCTTTGTTGTAGGGGCCGTGCACGGTGGCCCCCGTCGCCTTCTCATGGCAGGTAAAGCAGAGCTCTTCTTTTGGAGAGACCAGGTCCACGTTGGTGGTATCTTTTTCCACCTTGACTTCATGGCAGGTGGTGCAGCCCATGGAGATTGCGGTATGCACGTGCGGGGCCTTGGTCTTGTCTTCGTGGCACTCCAGGCACTTGGCTGCGTCAACGTTCTTTTCCAGGGGCACGGGGTGTTCGCCGGCAAACATTCGGGCCGCGCTCAGCAGCAGCAGAATCGCCATCGGCCTGACTATTTTCATCGCAGCTACTCCCGTGCTGCGAGTCTTGCTGGAGATTCATCTGTACGCTTTTCCCGCTACTCGCAGCAGCAACGTAAAGTCACTTTTTAATCCTTTGCTGTTGTAAGTGACTGTGATTTAGGTCACCCTGATTTGTGAGCCAGCGCACAAGCGCGGGCAATCTCCTGGAGGATTAAGTTTGTTCCTGCACACTGAAGCAGAGCTTGCAGCCGTGATAAAATCCCGGCCTGATCCAGTTCCGGGGCCGCGCTTATGATCTCTGTTTTGACGCCGCTGGAGTTTCTGGCCCGCAGTGCAGCCGTCTATCCCGGCCACACCGCCGCGGTGGATGAAGACCGCCGCTTTACCTATGCCGAGTTCCAGACGCGCGTGCACAGGCTGGCATCCGCCCTGGCCGGAGCAGGAGTAAAACCGGGCGACCGCGTCGCCATGCTCTCGCGCAACCGCGTTTCATCCCTGGAAAGTCACTTTGCGGTGCCCCTGGCCGGGGCCGTGCTGGTGATGTTGAACATCCGTCTCCAGCCGGGAGAAATTGCCGCAATTCTGAATCACTGCGGGGCCAGGCTGCTGCTGGGCGAACCGCATCTTTTGAAGCCGCTGGCCGCTGTGCGCCAGGAAATAAGAGAGCTGCGGCACGTCGTGGACGACTACGAAGCATTTCTTGCCGGCGGAGAACCGTCGTTCGAGGGGGCCGCGCCGGAAGAGAACGGGATGATCTCCATCAACTACACCAGCGGGACCACCGGAGTCCCCAAAGGCGTGGTCTACACGCATCGCGGCGGCTACATCAATGCGCTGGGTGAAGTGATGGAGCATGGGTTGACCCACGAATCGGTCTATCTCTGGACGCTTCCCATGTTTCACTGCAACGGCTGGTGTTTCACCTGGGCGGTAACGGCGGTGGGAGCGCGCCATATCTGCCTGGCTGACGTGGAGGCAAAGCGCGCGGTTGAACTCATTATGCGGGAAGGAGTCACCCACCTGTGCGGGGCGCCGGTGGTGCTCCTGACGCTGACCGAGTACTGCCGCAGGGAAAAAATCAGGTTCGAGAAAGGCCTGAGGATCGTGACCGCGGGCGCACCGCCGACTCCGGCTGTGATCCGCGCGGCGGAGGAAATCGGCGCGCAGGTGAACCATGTCTACGGCCTTACTGAAACCTACGGGCCGCACACCATCTGCGCCTGGCAGAGCGAGTGGAACAGTCTGCCGCTGGAGGAGCGCGCCCGCTTGCGCGCCCGCCAGGGCGTCCCTTATGTAATCGCCGGCACCGATGCCCGCGTCGTGGACAAGGACATGAATGACGTGCCGAAGGACGGCGCGACGCTGGGCGAAGTCGTCATGCGGGGCAACAACGTGATGCTCGGCTATTACCGCGATCAGGAAGCCACGGACAAGGCTTTCGCAGGCGGATGGTTCCACTCCGGCGACCTTGGCGTCATGCATCCCAACGGCTACATTGAATTGCGCGATCGCAGCAAAGACATCATCATCTCCGGCGGCGAAAATATCTCATCGCTGGAGGTGGAGCGGACCCTGTGCGATCATCCCGCCGTGCTGGAGGCGGCGGTGGTGGCCGTGTCCGACGCCAAATGGGGAGAGGTGCCGCAGGCGCACATTGTGCTGCGCGAGAACATGCCGGCCAGCGCGGAAGATATTATTGAATTCTGCCGCGGCCGGCTGGCCCACTTCAAATGCCCCAAGTACGTGGTTTTTGGCCAGCTCCCCAAGACCGCGACAGGCAAGATCCAGAAAAATGTTTTGCGCGAGCAGGCGCGCGCCGCCAGAGAAGGGACGTGAACTGTGCAGGAAACCATGCAGAAATATCAGAGCATTGCGCTGGCCACCGAGGGCGAGATTGCTGTTGTCACGCTGAACCGGCCGAACCGGCGCAATGCCCTTTCCGTAGAACTGATGGAAGAGTTGATCGAGTGCCTTACCCACATTGAAGCCGACGGCTCTGTTCGCGCGGTAATACTCGCAGCCGAAGGCAAAGTGTTCTCGTCCGGCCACGACCTCAGCGAAATGGTGGGCCGCAACATCAGAGAATATCGCCGCACGTTTGATGTCTGCACGGATCTGATGACCAAAATCCAGTCGCTGCCCCAGCCGGTCATCGCGCAGGTACAGGGCATGGCGACGGCGGCGGGCTGCCAGCTTGTAGCCACCTGCGACATGGCGGTGGCCGCGGAGCAGGCCACATTTGCCACGCCGGGAGTAAAGATCGGCCTGTTTTGCACCACGCCCATGGTCGCGCTCACCCGGGCCATCGGGCGTAAACGGGCGCTACAGATGCTCATGACCGGCGATCCCATTGATGCCGCGACCGCCGCCGACTGGGGCCTGATCAACATGGTGGTTCCGGCGGCGGAACTGGAAGGCGCCACGCGCAAACTGGCCGGCAGGATTGCCGCGGCAAGTTCGCTGACCGTCGCGCTCGGCAAAGAAGCTTTCTACTCGCAAATCGATCTCGACCAGCCGAAGGCCTACGCCTACGCCAAGGAAGTCATGAGCATGAATGCCCTGGCCGCCGACGCCCAGGAAGGGATTTCTGCTTTTCTGGAAAAGCGACCGGCATGCTGGACGGGAAAGTAGCCAAAACCTGGCAGGCCGGACTTTCACCGGTTGAAGGTCCGCTGCCTGGCTTACAATCTTATATGCCGA
>DATIWA010000209.1:0-3506 GCA_035465515.1 Candidatus Limnocylindrales bacterium
CAGACCAAGGACGGCGCCTCAGGCGCTAAGGAAGAGGCGCCGGCCGCAACCGCCAAAGAGAAAACTGAGGACAAGGCAAAGAAGCCTGCTGCCAAGAAAGCGCACTGATCCCGGCAAATCAGGCGCCTTCAGCTTTTATCAACCATGTGGACACGGCCGCGCCTTGTAGTCCGCGGATCTGGCTGGGGCTTACGCGGCTTTGCGGCTGGATGATTTCCTGGGCGGGACCTTGGCGCCTTTCTCCCGCGCCTTGGAAAGCCCGATGGCGATGGCCTGCTTGCGGTTCTTGACTTTATGCTTCCCCGAGCGCATGTGGTGCATTTCTGTGCGTACTTCCTCGCCTGCCTTCCTGCCGTATTTGCGCCCGCCGGACTTCTTCTTCGAACTGGCCGACCTGGAGCGAGTGGAGGCCGATCTTGCGCGTCCGCTCGAACTGGACTTTCTGTGCGATGCCGATTTGCGTGAACCTGATTTCGTTGCCATAAAATCCTCCCTTGCAACGTGAGACGTCAGTTGGAATGGAGAGGTTGGCAGAGCGAACCATGCAGAGAAACAAGAGGCAGTGAATGCCTGGCTGCTGCCGCGCGCTTCGAATCGGCCTGCAGCAAAATGGGAGGAAGAGTTTTCAAACTCCTCCTCCCTGTTACGTCAGGACTGGAAAGACTGACAGCTGAACGCTGTGAGCTTCTTCAGCGCTTCGCGGCGGCAGGCTCCGGCGCTTTCCCGCTCACAGTGAAACTCATCTGGCGGTGAGCAACATCGGCGTCCACCACCACGTGGTCGCCATGCTGGACTTCGCCTTCCAGGATCTTCAACGCCAGCGGGTCCTGCACGAGCTTCTGGATGGCCCGCTTCAGCGGACGCGCCCCATAAGCCCGGTCATAACCTTCAATAAACAACAGCTCTTTGGCCGCCGGCGTCAGCTCAATGGTGATCTTGCGGTCAGCCAGCAGCTTCCGCAGATCGTCGAGCCGCAGCTCGATAATGCGCGTGAGCTGTTCCTCACCCAGCGGGCTGAACACGATCACGTCGTCCACCCGGTTCAGGAACTCAGGGCGGAAATGCTGCCGCAGCGCCTCGATGACATGGCTGGTCGCCTCCGCAAACGCTTCCGGCGAAGCCAGGCCTTCGGCTTGCAGATAGCTGGCGCCGATGTTCGACGTCATGATGATCACCGCATTCTTGAAATCAACAGTGCGCCCTTTGGAATCGGTCAGGCGGCCGTCATCGAGAATTTGCAGCAGGACGTTGAAAACGTCAGGATGCGCCTTCTCGATTTCATCGAACAGGATCACGCAGTACGGCCGGCGGCGGACGGCTTCCGTAAGCTGGCCGCCTTCGTCATAGCCCACGTATCCCGGAGGCGCGCCGATCAGCCGGGCCACGGCATGCTTCTCCATGTATTCCGACATATCAATGCGCACCATGGCGTGTTCATCGTCAAACAGAAATTCAGCCAGGGCGCGCGCCAGTTCGGTTTTGCCGACGCCGGTCGGCCCCAGAAAGATGAACGAGCCGATCGGCTTCTTCGGGTCGCTCAGCCCGGCGCGCGAACGCCGTATTGCGTTGGCGACACGCGACAGCGCCGGGTCCTGGCCAACCACGCGCTGGCGCAGCCGGTCTTCCATGCTGACCAGCTTCTTGACCTCGCCCTCCAGCATCTTGGATACGGGAATGCCGGTCCACTTGGAGACGATTTTGGCGACGTCCTCTTCGTCCACTTCCTCCTTGAGCATGCGCCCCTTGCGCCCGGTAACATCGCCCTCCAGGCGGGCCAGTTCGGACTCGGCCTGGCGCAGCTCGCCATAGCGAATCGCGGCCACGCGCTCCAGATTGCCCTTGCGCTCGGCCTGCTGCTCTTCAATCTTCAACTGCTCGATGCGCTCTTTGAGCTGGCGGATTTTGGTGATGCCTTCCTTTTCCTCTTTCCAGCGGGCCTTCAAGGCGTTCGACTGCTCTCGGAGCTGCGCCAGCTCCCGCTCCACGGCCGCCAGACGCTCGCGCGAGTTGGCATCGTCCTCCTTCTTCAGCGCCTGCTTTTCGATTTCCAGTTGCGTCGCTTTGCGCTCCAGCTGGTCAATCTCCGTGGGCATGGAATCAATCTGGATGCGCAGCGATGCCGCCGCCTCATCGATCAGGTCAATGGCCTTGTCAGGCAGGAAGCGGTCGGAAATGTAGCGGTGCGAAAGCGTTGCCGCCGCCACGATTGCCGAATCCTTGATGCGCACGCCGTGGTGGACTTCATAACGTTCCTTGAGGCCGCGCAGAATGGAGATGGTGTCTTCCACGTTGGGCTCGCCGACAAAGACGATCTGGAAACGGCGCTCCAGCGCCGCGTCTTTCTCAATGTATTTGCGATACTCATTCAGCGTGGTGGCGCCGATGGCCCGCAGTTCGCCGCGCGCCAGCGCCGGCTTCAGCATGTTGCTGGCGTCAATCGCGCCTTCCGCCGCGCCTGCCCCAACCAGGGTGTGCAGCTCGTCAATGAACAGGACAATCTGGCCGTTGGAGTCTTCAATCTCCTTCAACACGGCCTTCAGGCGGTCTTCAAATTCGCCGCGATATTTTGCCCCGGCCAGCATGGAGCCCAGGTCCAGCGCAACCACGCGCTTGTTCTTCAGAATTTCGGGAACGTCGCCGGATATGATGCGCTGGGCCAGGCCTTCGACAATCGCAGTCTTGCCCACGCCCGGTTCGCCGATCAGCACCGGGTTGTTCTTGGTCCTGCGCGAAAGCACCTGCACCACGCGGCGGATCTCCTCGTCGCGCCCGATGACCGGATCAAGCTTGCCGCGGCGGGCCAGTTCTGTCAGGTCCTTGGCGTAGCGCTCCAGCGCCTGGTATTTGCCTTCAGGGTTCTGGTCGGTCACACGCTGTGAGCCGCGCACCGCCGTCAGGGCCTTCAGGATAGCGTCGTACGTCACGCCATTGGCGGCCAGGACCTGCTGGGCCTCATTGCTCTTGTCCTTGTCCTGGGCGATGGCCAGCAGCAGGTGTTCGGTGGAGACGTACTCGTCCTTGAACTTGTCGGCTTCTTTGAAAGATTGGTCGAGCACTTTCTGCGCGCCGGCGGAAAGATGGGGCTGCATGGCGCCGCCGCCGGAAACCTTGGGCAGCCGGATAATCCGCTCCATGAGTTGCGACTCCACATTGGCGGGGTCGGAGCCCAGCTTGGTCAGGACAGGGGCAATAATGCCTTCGCGGTCCTGCACCAGGGCCGCCAGGAGGTGCAGCGAAAGCAACTCAGAGTTGCCGTGCTGCGCCGCGATGTCGCTCGCCTGTTGAATGGCTTCCTGCGCCTTGATTGTGAATTTGTCCCAGCGAATTGCCATGTCTTTTACTCCTCACTCCTGCGCTCACACAGAAAAGCTGCTTCGATTAGATACCAAAAAAGGGAGGCGGACCCGCCTCCCTCTTAGATGATGATTCACCAGAGGTTGCACCTCTTGTCTTACCCTTGCAGGGTCTTCTGGCCTGCGCCCACCTTGATCTGCTTGGGCCTGGCT
>DATIWA010000210.1:0-5889 GCA_035465515.1 Candidatus Limnocylindrales bacterium
GCCTCGCGATAGCTGGCGCCGCCGCGTACGGGCGTGCCGACCCCGGGCGCGTCCTCCGGATCAATCCAGTCCATATCGAGCGAAACGTGATACCCGGCGGTCCCGCGACCGGCAACGCGCAACGCCTCTTCAATCACGGTACGCATGCCGCGTTCGTCAATATCGCGCATGGTGTAAACCTCAATGCCGGTCTGGCGGATATTTTCCTTTTCCCTGGCGTCAATGTCCCGCACGCCCACCAGAACGCAATTCTCCGGGTGGACCTTGGGAGAGAAGTTGTAAATGCCTGCCAGCTCTGACGGTCCCAGTCCCAGGATGGCGGCCAGCGGCATGCCATGCACGTTGCCGCTGGGCGATGTCTCCGGAGTGTTGATGTCGGCATGGGCGTCAATCCAGATCAGCCCGATCCTCTGCTCCTGCACGCGCCGCTGCTGCCGGTAAAACTCTGCGACTCCGGCCACGGTGCCCGCGGCCACCGAGTGGTCTCCGCCAAGCACCAGCGGGAATTTGCCGGCCTCCAGGGTTTTGAAGACCGCCTCGGCGTGCTTGGTGCAGGTGGCGGTGATCTCTTTCAGGTATTTGGCCCTGGGATCGCCCTCTTTCTTCTGCTCGGCCATGGCCACGGCGATGTTGCCGCCATCCTCAACAACGTGGCCGAGCGCTTCCAGCCGCGCTTCCAGCCCGGCGACGCGTACGGCGGACGGGCCCATGTCAACGCCGCGTCGTGACTGCCCCAGATCCAGGGGGACGCCCAGAATGCGGACGCGCTTGGGCACAATGTTGTCGGCTACCACCGGCTGCTTGGCCAGTTCAGTTTTGCTTACAGGTGCTGCTACAGTCGTTTCCGGTGTCATAAATTCGTCTCACGGGTAGATGCGGGTCAGCGTGCGGGCAAAGGGGATGGTTTCGCGCACGTGCTCCAGACCGCAGACCCAGGCCACGGCGCGCTCGATTCCCATGCCAAACCCGGCGTGCGGCACGCCGCCATACTTGCGCAGGTCCAGGTACCACTTGAAGGCCTCTTCCGGAAGGTCATGCTCCTGGATGCGTTTGCGGAGCAGGTTGTAGTCGCCAATGCGCTGCGACCCGCCGATTATTTCTCCGTAACCTTCCGGCGCCAGCACGTCCACGCACAAAGCCAGCTCCGGACGCTGCGGATCAGGCTCCATATAAAACGCCTTCACCTGCGCCGGGTAGCGATGGACCATCACCGGCTTATCAAACTGCGACGAGATGTAGGTTTCGTCGGGCGAGCCAAAGTCGCCGCCCCATTCGAACCTGGCTTCAACCTGGCCTTTGGCGTGGCCTTCCTGCAGCATCTTCACGGCCTCGTCATAGGTGATGCGCGGGAAGGGCGCCTTGATGTTTTCCAGTTTGGCAACGTCGCGGCCGATGGTAACCAGGTCCGCCCGGCGATGTGCAACCACGCTTTGCACGATGTGGCTGATGAAGTTTTCCGCCAGCTCCATGATGTCGCCAAGTTCGGCGTAGGCGACTTCGGGCTCCACCATCCAGAACTCGGTAAGGTGGCGGCGGGTTTTCGACTTTTCCGCGCGGAACGTTGGGCCGAAGGAGTACACCTTGCCCAGCGCCATGGCCGTGGCTTCAATGTAGAGCTGGCCGGACTGGGTCAGGAAAGCCTGCTCTTCAAAGTAATCCACCGGGAACAGCGTGGTGGTGCCTTCACAGGCCGCGGGGGTAAGAATCGGCGGGTCCGTGAGGGTGAAGCCGCGCTCGTCAAAGAAATTGCGCGCCGCGCGGATGATTTCCGCGCGCACCCGCAGGATGGCCGCCTGCCGGGGCGTGCGCACCCACAGATGGCGGTTCTCCATCAGAAAATCAGGGCCGTGTTCCTTGCGTGCGATGGGAAATGGATCGTCTTCAGGAACGCGCTGCACCACCTTGACGTCGCTGACGTCGAGTTCGTAGCCGCCGGGGGCGCGCTTGTCCGCCCGGACTTTCCCGGTCACGATCACGCTGGACTCGTCGGTAAGGTTCTTGAGCGTATCGAACACTTCCGGCGCGACCTGGTTTTTGGGGACCACGCCCTGGACCACACCTGAGCCGTCGCGGAAGATGGGAAAAATCAGCTTGCCGCTCTCGCGCTTGTTGTAGAGCCAGCCGCGGATGGTGACGGCCTGGCCGTCGTGCCGGCCGATTTCCGCAATGGTAGTTACCGGTGCCTGTGTGGTGGTGTCCATGATTGTGTAACCCAGATCCTCTGCTACCCCGCCGCTATAACGGCGGTCTCAAGTTTTTTATAGGCTTGCGCCATTTTTGCTGCCACATCCATGCCTTCCTCGCCTTCAATCTCCAGCAGCAGCGCCGGGGCCTGCGGAGCGGAGCACAATGCCTGCACGGTGTCATTCCAGTTGATGGTGCCCTCGCCCGGCCAGAGATGAGAGTCGCGGTCGCCACGGTTGTCATGCACGTGGGTGGAGCGCACGCGGTCTTCAAGCACGCCGAAGGCCTGGTGCACGGAACTCATCATGTGGGCATGACCGGTATCAAAACAGACCCCCAGGTCGGGATAGTGCAGCGTCTTCAGCAGCTCTTTGAGTTTTTCCGGCGTTGCCAGGTCGTTGGGGGTATTTTCGACCAGCAAACTCACGCCAAGCTGGCGGCAAAAGGCCCGCAAATGCTCGATGCCGCTCAGCGCCCACTCAAACTTGCGCGGGTCGTCATACTCATCACTCTTTCCGATGTGCTGGACCATGAAGCGGAACGGCATGATCTCAGCCACTTCCGCGGCGCGTTTGATCTCGTCCATGGCGTCAATGCGGCGCGGCTTTTCCGTATCAACAATATTCAAGGGCTGGCCGCCGGACTTGAAATCGTTGCTCATATAAATGGGCGAGTGCATGGAATGAAACTCCACGCCCTCGGTCTTGAACCAGGCAGCCAGCTCCTTGATGTGCTCTTTATCCGTGTAGTTGAAGTGGCCGCGTGCGGCAAAAATCTCAATGGCCTGCGCGCCGCCGCGCTTCATGGTGTCCAGCAGGCCGGGATGCAGCCGCTTCTTGATATAGACGTAACTCGACATCCCTCGCAGCATCAGTAACCCGCCGTCTTTCCGCCGTTGCGCCCGTCCGGAGCGCCCAGCAGTTCGCCTGTTTTCCGGTCAACGGCAATGCATTCGCCGTCGCTCCAGTAATTTTCTTCCTTGATCTTGTGGCCCCGCGCCCTGAGCAGGTCCAAGGTGTCCGGGGAAATCCCATAATTCTCGACGTAAATCTGGTCCGGCTCCCACTGGTGATGAAAGCGCGGAGCGTCAACTGCCTGCTGAATGTCCAGGCCGTAATCCACCACGCCCATCAGGATGTTGGCCACCGTGCTGATGATACGCGGCCCGCCAGGCGAACCCAGCACCAGAAACAGCCTGCCCTTCCTGGTGACAATGGTCGGGGACATGGCCGAGAGGGGCCGTTTGCCCGGCGCGATGGCATTGGCTTCACTCTGAATCAGGCCGTATAGATTGGGCACTCCCGGCTTGGAGGTGAAGTCATCCATCTCATCGTTGAGCACAAAGCCCAGCTTGCCCGCGGTAACGCGTGAACCGAAACTGTCATTCAGCGTGGTGGTCACCGCCACGGCGTTGCCCTGGGGATCAACCACCGAGTAGTGCGTGGTGTTTTGTTCTTCCGGACCCACGTAAGGCGCGTGCAGGGCCGCCTGGCGGTCAAGGTCGCCGAAACCCGAAGGACGGTGCAGTTGCCTGCTGTCACTGGCCTTCGTCAGGTCCATGGATTCCCGCCATGCCGCGGCGTAGCGCTTATCAATCAACTGGGCCACGGGAAGCTGGCTGAAATCAGGATCGCCCAGGAACTCCGCGCGATCGTAAAACGCCCGGCGGAAGGCTTCCGCGGTGAGGTGAATTGAATTTGCGGAGCGGCTGCCCATCCTGGAAAGATCGTAACCTTCGAGGATATTCAGCGTTTCCACCAGGGTGATGCCGCCGGAACTGGGCGGAGGCGCGCTGAAGATTTCATAGCCGCGATACGTGCCTTTGACCGGCTGGCGTTCCTTGACCTGGTATTCCGCCAGATCCTGCGCTGTGATCAGGCCGCCGCCGCGCTGCACCTCGGCTGCGAGTTCACGGGCGAGGGCGCCTTTGTAGAAATCGTCCGGCCTGGCCGCGATCCTCTCCAGCGTGCGCGCCAACTCAGGCTGGCGAAAGATCTCTCCCGGCTGATAAAAGTTGCCGTCGCGCTGGAAGATTCGTTTGGAATCCGGGAATTGCGCCAGCTCCTTGTTGCGCATGGACTGGGCTTCTTCCCAGGTCAGCTTCACGCCGTCGCGGGCCAGCTTGATGGCCGGAGCCATCACCGCGCGCAAGGGCAGCTTCCCCCAGTGCTGCTGGGCATAGACCAGGCCGGCAACGGAACCGGGTACGCCAATGGCTTTGTATCCAACCAGGCTGGCGTTGGGAATGATGTTGCCCTGCGCGTCCAGGTACATGTCCCGGCTGGCAGCCCGGGGCGCCTTCTCGCGATAATCGAGAAAGTGCACATCTCCGCCGGCAAAGCGCACCAGCATGAAGCCGCCGCCCCCGATGTTACCGGCCGCGGGATGGACCACGGCGAGAGCAAAGCCGGTTGCGACAGCGGCATCCACGGCATTGCCGCCCTGGCGCATGATGGCGACCCCGGCCTGCGAGGCCTCCTGGTGCACGCTGACCACCATGGCCTTGCTCGCATGGGAGGGTCGCAGCCCGTCAGCGAAGGCCAGTTGGCCCATCAGGGCCGAGACAGCAAGCAGCTTAAAAATCAGATATTTGCGTAGGGCTTCCATGTGGTTGCGGCAGGCAGGCCGGCAAAGACCACCCGCACTTGCCGGCGAAGGACATGCCAGTCCAGCTATTGAGGCTAGCCTACTGCGTAAGTCACAGTCAAATCAGGGACATCAGGCAGAAACGGCCGGCCTTCGCTTTCAACGCATGAAGCGCCTGTCAGCAGATTGCGGGCTTTTCACGCCAATCCAGCCTGCTTGGCAGCCAGGTCGCCGACCCAGGGAAACCTGTATTCCTCATTGTTATATGCCTTGTACATGGCAAAGATGAAGCAAGCCACGGCGACAAGCCGCAACGGCCAGTACACGCTCCAATAGAAGCCGAAGGGCAGAATGACTCCAAGGACCAGAAAAATGAAGGCCCACGCGACCCAGAGAAAAATTGACTGAAAGGCGTGAAAGCGGACAAAGGGGTCCCGCTTGTAAGGCTCAATGAGCAGAAAAATAATCCCCGTGATGATGCCCAGGATGTAACAGAGCAGGCCGGCGACATTGCGCTGCATGCCTGCGCTTGTCCGCTGCGGAGCCGCGCCGGTGACTCCAGGAGCCACCGGAGTCCCGCAACCAGGACAGAAGCTCGCGCCTTCGTTCAACTGCGCCCCACATTTTGAACAGAAAGCCATAAACTCTCCTCCGTCACCACCAGCTTAGACCTCGTATTCTGGAAATGAAAGAAGATGGGCTTTCAGCAGCTACTCCGAATAATGCACTGGCACAGAACCGCCGCTTTTGGGATGGCGTTTGATGACCACCACCTTGGTGTAGGCGGTGCGGAAGCCGGCGCGCTCGGCATTTCGCTGTGACGTGGTTCCGGGCATGGTAAGCGTCACGGCAAGATCGTATCCTGCCTGCTGCGTGCGCAGCAGGCGCTCTTGCATGAAGGCGGTCTGAATGCCGCGTCCGCGAAATTCAGGAAGCGTAGCGGCTCCGAAGAATCCTGCCATTTTGTATTCAGGAACAAGAAGACCGCCGGCGACACCGGCCATTTTTCCGTCAACGAACGCAACCAGCGACAAAGGATGCCCGGTCGCCCAGGGCAAAAAGAAACGGTCATACTGGGGCGCCTGGTCCTGCATGAAGACGCGCGCCAGCAGTGCGGAC
>DATIWA010000211.1:0-3660 GCA_035465515.1 Candidatus Limnocylindrales bacterium
GCAGTTCGCCGCCGGTTGTGAATGGGCCCTGGTTGATCTGCTCAACACCGAGATTTCCGAGGTACTCGCCGTGATAGATGCGCCCGATGTTGAGGCGCAGGCCAGCCTGGCCCAGATGATTGCGGTACTGGGCAGGGCTGAAATATCCATTGTTCAACTGCTGTTGGAAGTGGATGTGGCGAAAGGCGTAGCCGGCGCCAACCGAGAAAGTCTTGCCGCCGAACCAGCGCATGATGTCGCCGTACTCGCGCTCGGCGCGGTTGCCGTCAGAGTACCGGGTCAGGAACAGGCTGCCATCCAGTGAGAAATTCCGCGTGTGATAGCCAACGCGGCTGTGCCAGCCGGTGGACAACAGGTCAAAGGCGACGGATTCAAAGCTCGGCAGAATGGGGAAACGGGAGTAGCCGCCGCTGAGCAACAGGCCCTTCCAGGGATAGAGCTCGAGATCGCCGGAATAGGTGGCCTGGCTGATGCTGTCAGGAAAGCGGACGGCGCCGCCGGAACCGCGCAGGGCGAAGTACCTGTTGAATTTCCAGCGCAGCTCCTCCGAGCCGGAGTAAACATTGACGGTGGGCACGGCGGTTTTCCAGAGCGCGGTCTCGTCCATACGGAAGCGGCTGGTGAGATTGCGGCCGATCTCGTAGCCAAAGGCCTGCGAGGAATAGAGAGAGCGGTTGCCGGAGCTGTCGGAGAAGAAGGACGCGCCGGCCTGGACACGGCGAGGAATTTGCGGCCCGGCTTCGCCGCCGCCGCTGCCGCTGGAGGATGATGTGAGAAAGTCCTGAAATTCCTGCAGCACCAAACTGCTGGGATGCCGCTGCAAAGCCGCGTGCAACTCCTGCGAGGCTTCAGCGCGCCGGCCCTGGAGCAGCAGATTGCGGACGAGGCCGATGGCTGCGGCTTCGTCACTCGAGTCCGAGGCGAGCAGTTCCCGGTAAAGAGCGTTGGACCGCTTGTAGTCGCTGCGATAGCCGTAAATCTGCGCCAGTTCAAGCCTGGCGTCGCGGCTGGCCGGATTGCGGCGCAACACGTTATTCACGAGATCGATGGCCTGGCTGTCATGCTTCTGGTAAACGTACACGCGCGCCAGTTCGAGCTGCAGCGAAGGATCGTCGGGAAAGCGATGCAGGCCATCTTGCGCGAGCCGAAGAGCAGTGTTGAGATCGCGCTGGTCGAGAGCCTGCTGTACGGCAGCGGCGGCCTGGCCGGCGGAAGTGGCGACGGGTTGCTGCGCGGCAAGCAGCGACACGAGGAATGCAGAGACGAGAATGACGGCCAAAAACTTCATCTTGTTTTTTGTTACCCCCGCTTTGCGAGCAGGCTTATGCAATCCAGCAACTTAGGCAATTTGCAGGCCAACTCCGGCGATCCAAACCAGCAGCAACTTACCTTTGCCGTATGACGCCAACCTGTGTACAAATTACCTATTGGGTGTATCAGATTTCACCACATTTAACGCCGGGCGGCGAACAGCCTTGGTGCTGGGACGAAGGTAACGGCCCGAACAGGGCCAGGAGAGGTGACGGGGTTCCCTTTTCCCGGTCTGCTTTACGACTCAGCGCGTTCCCTGTAAGCTACTTTCTTCCTTGAAAGTCGATTCCCAAAACCAATGGGGGATTTCCATGGGTAATGTTCTTGCCGATCTGGTCGCGCAATTGAATTCGGGCGGGTTGCGGGTAGTTGATCTCACGCAGGCGCTCAGCGGGGAAACGCCGCTGCTGCCGTTGCCGCCGCAGTGGCCCAACACTCCGGCATTCCGCATGTGGGAGATTTCGCGGTATGACGATCGCGGGCCGGCGTGGTACTGGAACGGCTTTGAAACCGGCGAGCACACGGGAACGCACTTTGATGCTCCCATCCACTGGGTCAGCGGCAAGGACCTGCCGGAAAACAGCGTGGACCGAATCAACCCGAAAAAGTTCATCGGGCCGGCGTGCGTTGTGGACGTGACCGCCGATGTTGGGAAAGATGCGGATTTCCTGCTCACCGTGGAGCGGGTAAAGCAGTGGGAACAGCAGCATGGAAGGATTCCCGCGGGAGCGTGGTTTCTGCTGCGCACCGGCTGGTCCAGACGCAGCGACCCCGAGCAGTACATCAACCTGAAATCCGATGGTCCGCATACGCCCGGGTTTGTGAAAGAGTGCTCGGAATTCCTGGCCAAAGAGCGCGATGTGCTGGGAGTGGGCGTGGAAACCGTGGGTACCGATGCGGGCCGGGCGGCAACTTTCGATCCGCCTTTCCCCAACCACTACATCATGCATGGAAGCGGCAAGTTCGGACTCGCCGGGCTGTGCAACCTGGACCAGCTTCCGCCGGTGGGAGCCGTGGTGATTGCCGCGCCGCTGAAAATCGTCAATGGATCCGGCAGCCCGCTGCGGGCCATTGCGATTACACCGTAAGCGCACCGTGACAGGGGCAGGGAGCGAAACAGACCGCGCAAAGTAAAGCCGCGAATATCCAGCAGGCGCGAAGCCCTGGCGTTTTAGAGCTGAGGTATCGAGGCAATTCAAAAGAAATCTGGCAATTTGCGCTGCTTTGGAATAGAGTGATTGCCCGTGTCCAAAAAGAAGCGGGCCACGTCCGATGTTGCTAAAGATCTGTGGGTGGCCCCGAATTTCAGCCTGAAAGACAGGGACGGGAAACGCGCATGGGACCATCGCCATGTGGCTGATCCAAGCAGCGCACGGTTCCTGGAACTTGCCGACATAGCGCTTGGCAATCGCCGTTCGGAGGCGAAGAAGAAGAAAGCAAAGGCCAGCGAACCCGGCAGGATGGGGCATCACTCCGGCTGAAAAACCGCCCGAGGTCCCTCAGGGGCGTGCCAGGGCCACGATGATTCCGGTGGCAATCCCGGCAAGAACAAAGATCGCCAGCAGAAGAAAAAACGCCCGCTCCGCACGGCGCTCAACAGCCTCGCGTTGCTTTGATCCTGGCACTCGCGTCATTAGACACAAGCCGGAACAGCAGGGAACAGAAATTTTTGCCGGTCACTCTCCGGGTTTCCGGCGCCCGTGCAAGCTGATAATAGAGGATTGGTTCACGTGCGCCCATGAAAACCACGAAATGCCCTTTCGCCAGGAGTTCAGTTTCTGGGTTCAGGCGCCGGACCGGGAGGAAGAATCTCCGGTTCGCTGGAGCGGATACGCTGCCGGGTGATGTAAAACACCGCTGCCGTCCAGGTGGGGAACATGTCGAGCCCAGGGATCGCTTCCGCAGCGAGGGATGGCAGGAGAGCCCAGTGCCAGCCCAGCAGGCGGGCGAGGACGAAGGCTACGACGATATCCAGCGCGGCATCAGCCGGGGAAAGGCCGCCTTCGGCAAAGAGCGGAAAGGCAAAGATCTGGAGCGCGTCGGCTACGACAGCTACCATCCAGGCCAGGCGATGCTCCGGCGCCTTCATGGTCTTGAGAAAATCCGGCGTCCACATACAGTTCCCTATTGATCAAAGGATACTACAGTCAAGGTCGGCGTTCCGGATTCCTTTACCGGGCATCTTTTACCGGTCATCGCGGGTTCGCAGGCGCGTCGCGCCAGTGCCGGACCTGCGGGATGGTGAGGCCTACTGTCAGTCACGAGCGATTTGCAGCACGATTTTGCCGGGCGCGTGCGCAAGACCGCCAAGCATCCTGTGGGCGACCTGCACCTGCTCCAGGGGCAACA
>DATIWA010000212.1:0-6223 GCA_035465515.1 Candidatus Limnocylindrales bacterium
GCGAATGGATAGCCTTCCAGGGCTTCCTTGCCGGATCGCAGCTGCCTGGCGCTACTCCACAGGTCCTGCTGCCCTTGATGGCCGGCGTTCTCGCCCTCACCGGTGGACTGGCCGCAGCCTGTTTCGTGAATGTCTATGGCAGCACGTTCCTGGGCCGGCCGCGATCGTCCGCCGCTGAATCCGCGGAGGATGCGCCCCGCGCAATGCTGGCGCCTCTGGGAACTCTGGCTTCGGCCTGCGTGGTCATCGGCATCGCGCCCATGGTTTTGATTCATCCCTTGTGGTCGTTGATGCAGACCCTGGTTCCCGGCGCCGACTTCAGCAGCGTGGCTGCGGTCGGCAGCGGCATAACGAAGGTCGCCCTGCTGGTCCTGCTTGCGGGGGCTGCCGCGGCGTCCATTCGTGTTGCAGTGCGGACCTCCGCTATCTGGGCCTGCGGACTGCCGGGATTGACCGGCCGGATGCAATACACGGCGTCATGCTTTTCCAAGCCGATTCGGACCGTCTTTGCGGCCGTTTACCGGCCGGACCGGAAGCTGGAAATTGCCCCAGCGGAAGAACGGTATTTCCCTGCCGCGATTTCCTACCGCTCCTCTCGCACCACCTCCTACGAGAAGACGCTTTATCGTCCGCTGTTTGATTCCATTCTGGGTGTGGCCCAGCAACTGCGCCGTCTTCAGACCGGCAACATCCAGCTCTATCTTCTTTACATATTTATTGCTTTGCTCTCGATGCTTCTGCTGATGAGGTTCTGGTAAATGACGGCTCTCAAATTCCTCCAATTCGTCCTGTTGCTGGCCGGCGCTCCCCTAGTGCGCGGAATTATCGCCCGAATCAAGGCGATTCTTCAGCACCGCCGCGGCGCCAGCGTGTTGCGGCCCTACTACGACCTCTGGAAGCTGTTTCACAAGGAAGACATCGTCCCGCCCTCTGCGTCGTGGGTGTTTCGCGTCAGCCCCAGACTGGCTTTTGCCCTGACGGTTGCCGCGGCTGGCTTTGTGCCGCTGTTGTCCGGTTTCGGGCTTTTGTCCTTCATCGGTGACTTCATCCTGCTGATCTACCTGCTGGCCTTCGCGCGATTTGCTCTCATGCTGGGCGCGCTTGCGCCGGGCGGCAGCTTTGCGGGCATGGGCGCCAGCCGTGAAGCCATGGTTTCCGCGCTGGCGGAAGCTCCCCTGCTGCTCTCCATCATGTCCGTGGCCATACTCTCCAGGTCTGTAAACATCGGCTCAATTGTGGCCTGGACCGGCCAGCAGAATTTCTTCGATATCTCGGCGGTCCACATGCTCGCGCTTGCGGCCGTCATCTTCGTTCTGCTGGCTGAGACCGGGCGCATGCCCGTGGACAATCCCGCAACCCACCTGGAGCTCACCATGATTCATGAAGCCATGGTGCTCGAATATTCCGGGCCAAGCCTCGCTTTCATCGAATGGGCCCATGCGCTGAAGCTGAACCTTCTGCTGGCCCTGGTGATTGCCCTGTTTGCGCCCTGGGGCATTGCCACGGGACCTGGGCTGCTTTCGCTCATGATTGCCGCCGGCGTTTACGCCCTAAAGTTCTGTGTAGCGGTCATTGCGATCGCTGTCTTGGAAAGCGTTGTCGCCAAACTGCGCATGTACGTGGTTCCGGAGTTTCTCGGCATCGCTTCCGCGCTGGCCATCCTCGCCATCGCGTTTACGGTGATTTTGAAAAGGTGAACATGGGAATCATCAGTCATGCCGCTTCGCACGCCCTCGGCTCTTCCACCGTGCTGATTTTTGTTACTTTGCTGCTCTTTGCCGGGGCCAAGCGTCTCTCCACCTGCATCTCGCTTTTCATGGTGCAGTCGGCGATTATCGCGGCCCAGGTATTCGCCATCGCCTACTTTCACCATTCGGTCGAGGCATTTGTTGTCGGCTGCGTCGTAGTTGCGCTCAAGGTCGTTGCCATACCGTACGTGCTTTCCGCGCTGGTGAAACGCCTGCGCACCACCCGCGACGTGAAAGCTTCTCTCTCGCCCGCGCCTTCGGTCTTTGTCGCCGCGGCGTTGATCCTGGTTTCGTTTTCCGCAACGCAGTCTTACGCCAGCGACCTGAACGTGGCCCGCGATCCGCTCGCCGCGGCAGTGGCCATCATGCTGGTGGGCTGTTTTCTGATGATTACCCGCAACAAGGCCATCGCTCAGATTCTCGGTCTGCTGATTCTGGAAAACGGTATCTTCATGGCCGCCCTGGTGACCACCTTCGGCATGCCGCTGGTGATCGAAATCGGCGTTGCCTTCGACGTCCTGATGGGAGTTTTTCTTATGGGCCTGTTCACTTTTCGCATCCGGGATACGTTTGCTGACCTGGATGTTTCCAAACTGCGCCGGTTGAGAGGATAGCCGAATGGTCCTTCTGCTGCCTCTTCTGGTGCCCGTCATCGTAGCCCTTGTGGTCCTCGCCTTCAGCAATGGCAAGCACGCTGCCATCCTGGCCCTGGCCGGCGGCTGCCTTGAAATCATGCTGCTCATCAACCTGGCATGGCAGGTCCATCATGAAACCGAAATCAGGCTGGGACGTTACTTTCGCGCCGATGGGCTCACCTCGCTGTTCCTGATGAGCCTGGGGTTCGTGTTCTTTGTCACGCTGCTCTACTCCATCAGCTATATTCGCCACGTTCCCAAGGGACGGTTTTCTTCTCCCCGGTGGTTTTACTGCCTGACATTCCTTTTCTTTTTCACCATGCTGACGGTGTATCTCTCTGAGAACCTGGGGCTGCTCTGGATCATGATGGAAGCCACCACGCTCTCCTCCGCCCTGCTGGTCGGCTTTTACAACACTGAAGGCGCCATTGAAGCCGGCTGGAAGTATCTGGTGGTGTGCACGGTGGGGATCGCCTTCGCGCTGTTTGGGACGATCGCGTTGTATCTTGCAGCCGTGCGCTCGGGAATTCCGTCGGAGTTGGCGCTCAATTGGACGGCGCTGGTCCACGCCGGACCGGCTCTGGGGCAGCGCGTGCCCAGCCTGGTAAAACTGGCGTTTCTGTTTGTGGCCGTGGGCTACGGCACGAAAGTCGGTTTTGTGCCCATGCATAGCTGGCTGCCTGACGCGCACGCCGAGGCGCCTTCACCTATCAGCGCCATGCTCTCCGCCGCCCTGCTGAACTGCGCGATGTACGCGCTGCTCCGCTATGACGCCATCACGGTCCACGCCCTGGGCCCGACTTTCAGCCATACCATGCTGCTTATCTTCGGCGCCCTGTCTCTGCTGGGCGCGTCTCTGCTGATGGTCGTGCAGCGCGATTTGAAGCGCCTGTTTGCCTACAGCAGCGTGGAACACATGGGCATGGTGGCCACCGGGATCGGCATTGGAGTCCCGCTGGGCGTCTATGGCGCGCTGCTGCACAGCTTCAACCACTCGGCGGCCAAGTCCCTGCTGTTCTTTGCTGCCGGAAACGTGCGTGAGAATTTCGGCACGCTTCGCCTGGAGAAGATCACCGGCATGGCGCGCAGCATGCGCTGGACAAGTATCTTCCTTGCCGCCGGCGTGCTGGCAATCATCGGTATGCCGCCGTTCTCGCTGTTCGTCAGCGAATTTGCCATTTTGAACGCGGCCTTTGCCCGGGAAAACCACACCATGGTTACGGTTGTCCTGCTGGCGCTGGTGGTTGGCTTTGGCGCGCTTATCTTCCAGCTTCAGCGGATGCTCGGCGGAGACCGCTCGCCGGAAACAAAACCCATCATCACCAGATCAGAGATTACGGCCATGGCGCTCTGCGCCGGCCTTGTCCTGGCCTTGGGTGTACATCTGCCGGGAGCATTTGTCAGCATGATTCATCGCGCAATGGCGGTACTGATTTCATGAGCACTATTCCACAAGAAAGCCTCAGCGGCGCCATTGAAGCCGCTCGCCTCCTTCAGCCATCACAGCCGAGGCCGGGCCGGCTGGTTTGTCTCTTCGGCTTATTTGATGACGTCCGCAACAGCACGGCGGTCCGCTACATCATTGATGTGCCGGGCGAAGGCTACCGGATGCTCACCGAATCGGGCAATGGACCTCTGTCGTCGCTGACCGCGATAACTCCGGCGGCTGCATGGTATGAGCGCGAACTCCACGACCAATACGGAATCGAGATCGCCGGCCACCCTGATCTCCGTCCTCTTATGCTGCATGAAAACTGGCCCAGCGGATGCCATCCCATGGTTGGTCCGGTGGAGAATGTGCCCTGGGCGCGGGAGAACTATCCATTCCTTAAGGTGGAAGGCGAGGGTGTGGCCGAAGTGGCGGTTGGCCCGGTCCACGCCGGAGTGATTGAACCCGGTCACTTCCGCTTCAGCGTCATGGGTGACAACGTTTTGTTCCTCGAACTTCGCCACTTTTACACTCACAAAGGCACGGAGCGGCTCTTTCAGGGGACAGACGTATGGAGCGGATTGTTCATTGCCGAATCCGTTTCCGGCGACAACTGCTTCGCCCACGCGGTTGCCTACTGCCAGGCGGTGGAGGCAGCGCACAAGCTTCAGGTCCCTCGCCGGGCCCAATTGATCCGCCTCATCGGGCTGGAACTGGAGCGCATGATGGCCCACATCGCCGACGTCGGTGCGCTGTCCGGCGACGTGGCTTTTGTGGTACCCGCTGCCTACTGCAACCGCATCAAGGAAGATCTGCTGCAAGCCGGGTCGCGCGTGATCGGTTCGCGATACTGGCGCGGTGTAGCCGTCCCCGGGGGCGTCACGCGAGACATCAGCGATGTCGCCGTGGAATCCCTTCGCCAGGCGGTGGAGCAGGCTGCCGAGGAATTTGCCGGAATGGCCGGCACCATCCTGGAAAGGCCTTCCGTCCAGAGCCGCTTTGAAACCGCCGGAGTGCTGAGTCGTCAAGTGGCCCGCGACCTGGGCGTGGTCGGCCTGGTGGCGCGCGCCAGCGATATTGATTTCGACGTGCGCCGTGATCATCCCTACGGCGCATATCAGGGGATCACCCTAAAAGTGCCGACCCTGCATTATGGAGACGTGCTGGCGCGGGCGCGGGTGCGGATTGAGGAAACCGCCATCTCCGCCAGGCTGCTCCTGGAGGCTCTGGATCAATTGCAGCCTGGCCCGGTCTGGACGGAGCTCCAGCGCGGCATTCCCTTCGAGGGGTTCTCCGCCGTGGAATCTCCGCGAGGCGAGTTGCTTTACTTTGTGAAAGGGGAAAATGGGAGGCTGGCCCGCTGTTATATCAAGTCACCTTCTTTTCAGAACTGGCCCGCCCTGCCGCACGCGGTGGCAGGCAACGTGATTGCCGATTTCCCGCTGATTAACAAGAGCTTCAATCTTTCGTATTCCGGATGTGACCGATGATCTTTGACGTGATTACACGCAGCCTGAACGCCCCGCAGCGGCTGGTTTCCGTGGAGGAACTGCTGGGCCGCGCCGAAGGCAGCCGCATGCCTGAGGTCAGTCCCTCCCGGCTCAACCGGGACGTGGCCGAGACGGTCAGTAGTGTTTGTCCCACCTCGGCGCTGCGCATCGTGGAAACCAACGGAAAGAAACTGCTGCGCTTCGATTACGGCGAGTGCATCGGTTGCGGCCGCTGCGTTGAGGCTGGTAAAGGCGCCTTTGCCGTTGCCGCACGACTTCATCGCTGCGGGGTGGGACGCCGGCAGCTGGTACAACACTTTGATTTCGCCAATGGAACTGAGTTCCTGATGGATTCGCCTTCTCCGGAAATCGTGAAAGAAGAAATCATCCATCTGGTGGGCCGCGCGCTGAACGTTCGCCAGCTTGACGCGGGTTCCTGCAACGGCTGCGAAGCCGAGATCTCCGCTCTCACCAATCCTTACTACGACCTGGAGCGCTTTGGCGTCCATTTTGTGGCTTCGCCCAAGCACGCCGACATGCTGCTGGTCACCGGACCGGTTACGCGCAATATGGCCGTCGCGGTAAAGCAGACGTATGAAGCTGTTCCCGCACCCAAGCTGGTCGTCGCCGTCGGCGCCTGCGGATGCAGCGGAGGCATCTTCGCCCACAGCCACGCAGTTGTGGGTCCGTTGGACAAGGTCATCCCGGTGGATGCCTACATTCCCGGATGCCCGCCCACACCCAGCATGCTTCTGACAGGAATTTTGCAGGTGCTGCGGCAAGCGTCCAGCCCCAGGTGACACGCTGACGACGAGGCAGCCAAACCAGAACCTTACCACTGATGGGCGCCGGCCAGGCGATCCAACTGCATTCCAGGCAGGCTAAAGGCGTGCATCTGCCGCCAGATAAAGCTTTCGCGGT
>DATIWA010000213.1:0-2639 GCA_035465515.1 Candidatus Limnocylindrales bacterium
CGCCGGCTACGGTCCGCGCTGGATAAGCTTCCAGAAGAAATTGCGTGAGGGACGCGACCGCATTGTCAGCGGGTGCCGGCTTTGCGGCAGCCAGAAAAAAGTGGCTTAGCTGCGAACGTTATAAAGCTGCCGAACGTCATCAATGTGAATACTGGCCGCCTGTCATGCCTGTCAGGCGGCCTTTCTGTTTCAAAACACGCGGGAACCCGCTGCGGGCGGCAGGTGTCTATCTAAATGTCACATAGAACACCAGGCCGCCGGACGGCTTGGGAGCATTTCAGACGGGGCGCTGGCTCCTGATCGTCTGAAAAGCGAACCTGCCCGGCCGGCGGTCAAAAGAAAGCGCAGGCATGGAACGCCGCCCTCTTGATGTGGTGCTGATCGCGATTTACTTTGCCGGATTTTCCGCGGTGCTGCTGGGAATTCTGGTCTGGCAACTGGGTGCGCACCACATCCATGCCACCTGGCTGGAAAAGATGGTTGTCCTGCCCATCCTGTTCCTGATCGCAATGCTTCCCGGCGTCCTTGCGGCAGGGCTGTGGATGCTGGACAACGCCGCGCGGATCGCAGGCATACTGTTTGCCCTGCTGCACGCGCTGAGCGAATTTGCCTTTCTGGCGAACCTCCACATTCCTTCGCGCAGCTTCACCGTCCTTCGCATTGCTCTTGATGCCGTGATTATCGCCTGCCTGTGCCGCCGCGGCGTGCGCAACGCCTTCCAATGGAAGCCGATGAACATATCGCTCCGGAATCCGGACGGCATCGGTCCCGTTTAAGCGGCCAAATAATTCCTGATGGCCGGGCCCCGATCGAGAATCTCAACCCTCTCTGCGGCGGGTGTTTCTTTTCCCAAAGATCACGCCTTGCACGAAGCTACGTCCCCTTCCACGTGCCATCCTGAGGACCCGCAGTTGGTCCGAAGGATCAGCTCCGCCACCGCCGCGCGTGAGCCTTCCATCCTCCAGCCCCCAGTCATGCCGAACGAGTCGAAGCATCCCGAGGATGTCCCCCTGCCCAAGCCGTCCTTCCACGTGTCATCCTGATCCCTGGCATGCAGTCGGGCGCTTCCCCGAAAACGGTGCTGCGAAGATGAGCCCAGCGCCGGAGGCGCGGTTTGTGTTCGCCCCACCCGGTAGGGTGGGGACAACTGGGATAGGATAAAGAGCCCCGGAGGGGCGACACTTGTCACACACCTATGCGCTTTCCTCTCTCTTCAGGTTGAAGACGATCTGACCGCAAATAAACAAACCTCGTTCCTCCTGTCATGCAGTCGGGCGCTTCTCTAAAAACGGAGCTGTGAAGCGGTCCCAGCGCCGGAGGCGCGGTATGAGTTAGCCCCACCCGGAAGGGTGGGGACAATTGCGATAGGATAAACAGCCCCGGATGGGCGACACTTGTCACACACCTATTCGCAGAACCACCTTCACCTTGTCTTCAGCACCAAGGAACGCCAGAAGCTGATTGAGCCTGCGATGCAACCCAAGCTCTGGGCTTATATGGCGGGGATCGCGTGAAACCATGATTTCCTTGTGCTCGCTAACGGCGGCATGGAAGACCATGTTCACCTGCTGGTCCAACTGCCCCCTGTGCTGACCCTGGCCAAAGCGGTTTCATTTCTCAAAGCAAACTCCTCCAAGTGGATGAATGAGCACCGAATGAGGTTTGCGTGGCAGCAAGGATACGGAGCATTCAGCGTGAGCGCGTCGAATCTCGACACGGTCAAAAAGTACATCGCGAGCCAGGCAAGACATCACCGGAAGATGTCGTTTGAAGATGAATTTGTCGGTCTGCTCAGAAAGCACGGGATTCCATTTGATCCGAAGTATGTTTTTGACTAGTGTGCCGCGCCTCCGGCGCTCGCCCTCATAATCTCCCGGCTACCCCACCCTTCGGGGCGGGGCTAACTCATTTCGCGCCTCCGGCGCTGGTGCGATTACGCTTTGATCGCATCTGCGTGCAGCAATGAGACAACGCGGATCGCTGAACCAGCGTGGGATAAGCGCGGCGGCCCGGCAAATCGAGCGTGAACGCATGAACCACCGCGCCGCGCTTCCCGCCGAATACAAATAGCCGAATACCAACAAAAGACCCGTTCCTGGCGATGAACGATGACCGGGTCGGTTGGCCAAAGACGGCTCTCCCGCCGGCTCTCCGCCCGCATCGCCGTCGTCAACTCTCTACAATATTCCCGGCTGCCATTCGTCTACAGCAATGTACGGGACGGATGGATGACGAATGGGCGGGCCATTTCACGGGCGAGACCAGAGCATTACTTGGACAGCCGGGATGAGCGAGCAGGACCGACAAATCTCCGAGATCGTGGCCAGGGAGCGCTCCCGGCTGCGCAATTTCATCCGCCGGCGTGTGCCCGATCCCACTGACGCCGAGGACGTTCTCCAGGACGTCTTCTACCGGCTGGTGGAAGCCAATCGCCTGTTGATGCCGATTGAGCACGTGACCGGCTGGCTGTTTCGCGTGGCGCGCAATCGCATCACCTACCTTCTGCGCAAGAAGAAGCCGGAGCTTTTCAGCGACGCCGTGGTGGAGTACGAAGAGGGCGAGCTGCCGCGGTTTGAAGACCTGCTGCCCTCGCCCGACGCCGGGCCGGAAGCGCTCTACCTCCGCAACCTGCTTCTGGA
>DATIWA010000214.1:0-4236 GCA_035465515.1 Candidatus Limnocylindrales bacterium
CCATGGCGGCCTTGGCGCCCAGAGCGCGCTGCTCGGGGGCGGAAGGTATGACGGTCTGTCTGAAGCTCTGGGCGGCCCTGCGGCGCCGGGCATCGGCTTTGCTCTCGGCCTTGACCGCTTTGTGCTGGCCCTTCAGGCAGAAGAAACCGTGGGCATTCCGAATCAAAACCCGGTGGTATTTGTTGCCCCGCTGGGGCAGGGGACGAATGCCGAAGCTGCGGTAATCGCGCGCGACCTGCGCAAGCAGCACATTGCCGCTGAGTTAGGCGATGAAACTTTCCGTCCTAAGAAATCGTTTGAAGCCGCCGAGCGCGCCGGAGCACGCTACATCCTGTTCGTCGGCGAAAATGAGGTGGCTTCCGGCCAGTTCGCCCTCAAAGAGCTGCAAAGCGGAGAGCAGGTTACAGTGTCCCGGGAAGAGCTGGCCATCTCATTGAAGTCCAGGTCTTAGCTCTTGTTCACTGCTTCAATTCCAGCGGGTCGCCCGTCCTGTGTTCCCTTATCTGAAAGCGCAGGAATTCGTGCACTGCGGCAAGCGCATCCGCATTGCCGGTTTTAATCACCACACGCCCGCCGTTTTCCACGGGTTCATATTTGTAGCTGATCTGGTCCTTGAGCCTGGTCATCACCGGCACGCCGGGCGGCGTCTGATCATGCACGAACATGGGGATGTTGAAGTCGCCGGACTCGAACGCATGCGTGATGTGCCGGAGGTGCTGCCGGATCTGTTCGACGCTCGCCTTATCGTCGGCTGACCTGGCTGTGACCTGGATGGCGCCGCCGTCTTTGCGCAGCAGGAAGTGATGGGTGGTCTTTTCCTGGGAAAATCCCATGCCCTGTTCGCCCCGCCGGTCCATGTCGTGCTGGTGAGCGTGCTGCTGCGCGCCCGCCGCCAGGGCCAGAGCCAGGAGCGCAGACGTGATCAGAAAGCAGTTCTTGATTTTGCGTTTCACAACATTGCCCAATGTAGAGCAGACTGTATTACTCCGGCAAAGGTTAGCAATGACCCTGGTTTTCACGAAGGAGCCGCTGCAGCTCCCGGACTCTGCCTGCCAACCTTTATAATCAAGGCTTTAGCCATTACTGGCCATTTCGCTTACAGGAAGGTGCTGCTCTTGCCGCTCGATTTTTTAGGTGAACTTCGGCGTACGCACATGTGCGGAGAGCTCCGCGCGGAGAATGCCGGCGAACAAGTTGTATTGATGGGCTGGGTCAATCGCCGCCGCGATCTGGGCAACGTGATCTTTATTGACGTCCGCGACCGCACCGGCCTGACTCAGCTCGTCTTTGATCGCAGCGATAATCCGGCCCTGCACGACAAAGCCAGCAGCCTGCGCAGCGAGTTCGTGGTCGCCGCGACCGGCAAAGTCCGCAAGCGCGACGATAGGACGGTCAACCGTAACATCCCAACGGGCGAAATCGAGGTTGTGGTGACCGAGTTGAAGCTGCTCAATGAATCCAAGCTGCCGCCTTTCCTGCCCAGCGACCCGGCGCTGGCCAACGAAGAGGTGCGGCTCAAATACCGTTACCTGGATTTGAGGCGCGAGCCCATGCAATACAACATCGAGCTCCGCCATAAAGTGGCGCTGGCCATCCGGCAGTATCTCTCCGGCCGGGGATTTTTCGAGATTGAAACTCCTTTCATGACGCGCTCCACCCCGGAGGGCGCGCGCGACTACCTGGTGCCCAGCCGCGTCTATCCCGGCGAGTTTTACGCCCTGCCGCAGTCGCCGCAACTTTTCAAACAAATCCTGATGATCTCCGGGTTTGATAAGTATTTCCAGATCGTGCGCTGCTTCCGCGATGAGGACCTGCGCGCCGACCGCCAGCCGGAATTCACCCAGATTGATCTGGAAATGAGCTTCCCGCAGCCCGACCGCGTCTTTGAGGTGGTGGAAGGCTTTCTTCAGGCTGCGTTCAAAGTGGCCGGTTTTGATATCAAATTGCCCTTCCCCCGAATGAGCTATGACCAGGCCATCCGCGAATATGGCATTGACAAGCCGGACCTTCGCCTGCCCAAACTGACCGACGTCCGCCAGGCATTCGCCGCCGAGCACTTGCAGACCTTGCAGCTCAATCCCGAGCTGCCGGTTGCGGCAATCCGTATTCCCAAAATCGGCGAACTCTCGCGCAAGGAGCGCGATGACAATCGCCCGCTCTTCGGCGAGCGCAAAGAGGCCCGCCTCATTGACGACATCAAACGCCTGGAAAAGTCGTTCCCTGAGGCGGTGGCAAAGCTCCGCGAAATGTCCGGAGCCCAGCCGGAAGACCTGCTGGTTCTGGTTGGCGGGCCATTGCAGCAGGAGAAATCCGGGTTGCGGCCGGATTACGGCGTTTTCATGGCCGCCGGCCAGTTCCGCGTGGAACTGGCGCGCAAATATGCCGAGCGGCACATGGCATTTCGCCAGGGCGGTTTCCACTTTGTCTGGATCACTGATTTTCCCATGTTCGAATGGGACGAGAATGAAAAGCGCTGGAACGCCGCGCATCATCCCTTCACCTCGCCACATGAACGTGACATGGACAAGCTGGAGTCAGACCCCGGCGCGGTGCGCGCGCTTGCCTATGACGTGGTGCTGAATGGCACGGAGTTGGGCTCAGGCTCCATCCGTATCCATCGCCAGGACATTCAAAGGAAAATCTTCCACGCGCTGGGCATGACCGATGAAGAAGCCAAAGCCCGCTTCGGTTTCTTCCTGGAAGCGTTGGAGTACGGCACGCCGCCGCACGGCGGCATTGCCCTCGGCCTGGACCGCATTGTCATGATCCTGGCCGGCGCTGAAAGCCTGCGCGAAGTGATTCCCTTCCCCAAGACCGCCAAGGCCGTTGACCTGATGGTGGACGCGCCCACACCGGTGAGTGAGGCGCAGTTAAGGGAGCTGGGGATCAAGATCAGATAAGGCTGTTCCAGAGATGCGATGCCGAGCCATTAGGAGCAGGCATTTATGCCTGCTCCAACCCTGGTTCATGGAACTGCCGCGGTCTTAAATGGCCGCCCAAAGGGCCATCAAGGCTAAACACCTGCGCTCTCCTGCGCGACCGGCTTCATAACAGCTCTTCTCCGCTCGATGTCCCTTTCCACGGTCCTTGATCCCGCCCACAAAACAACCGCGAGGGCAACCGAAAGCGCAGGAATCGCCAGCATGGCCTTTTGCAGGCCAATGGCCCGGAATACCTCAGTGATTTGAGCGGAGCCGGCCATGGTCGCGGCGTGACGGGCAAAGAGATCGCTCATTTTGCCAATCGCCAGCGTGCCCCAGGAAGCGCCTCCCAGGTACATCACCACGAAGTAAATCGCCATGCTGGTTCCGCGCAGCGCCGGAGCAACAATGTCCTGCAGCGACGCATACACCAGTCCGTAATACATGTTCAGCAGGCCGTAGGCCACGGTGAGCAGGGGCAAAGCCACTGCAAGCGCACCGTAAGTCTGATGGATTCCGAAATAGGAGACCGGAGCTGCCGCCAGAGCAGCCAATGCGGCGAAGGCCAGCCGTCCGCCGGGGCGGTGGCCCACCATGGCGTCGCCCAGGCTGCCTGCCACATATCCCCCCAGCACACCGCCAACGGCGTAAACGATGCCGGTGTTGATTCCTGCATGGGCGACATCCATGCGGTGAATGCGGCCGAAGAACGCGGGCAGGAACGTGCCTACGGCATACAAAATAAAATTGACGAGCGCGCCGGAAATCACGATCCACCAGAAGGTCGGAGTGGCGAACAACTGCCGTACTGATCCCGCCGGCGCCACATCTGGTTTCTCGGAAGCGCCGCGATGCGGTTCGTGAAGAGCCAGCAGCAGCGGGATGAGCAGGAGGGCCGGGGCGGCGGCCAGCACCATCGCTGCGCGCCAGCCGAATCTCTGCGCAATGGCGCCGCTGAAGAAGAAACTCAGCGCTCCGCCCACAGGCACGCCCAGCATGAAGAGCGCCAGCGGTTTGGCCCTCCGCTCCGGAGGATAGAGGTCGCCGATCCAGCTCGTTGCCGCGGGCGCGCACGAGGCCTCGCCCACGCCGACACCAAGTCGGGTTACCACCAGCAGAGGATAGGTAAAGACCCAGCGGGCGCAAGCGGTCAGAAATGCCCATACAAGAATCCCGCCGGCCAGCAATTTTTTGCGGCTGCCGCGGTCAGCCAGCAACCCAAGGGGAAGCCCCACCAGTCCGTACAACACCGTAAAAGCAGTGTTGATCAGCCCGATCTGTGTGTCCGAAAGCAGGAATTCCTTGCGTATGGGTT
>DATIWA010000215.1:0-6170 GCA_035465515.1 Candidatus Limnocylindrales bacterium
ATCAGGATATGTGGTGACCGGCTGCAAGGGCCCTTGCGAAGGGTTCACGGTTGTTCCGGTCGCGGGCGTCTGCTGGGTCTGCTCCGGGGCTGTTGAAGGCTGTGTCGCGTCCGGCGCCGGCTGAGCGCCCTGTTGCGGCTGCTGCGCCGGGGCCGAAGTCTGCGCCTGCTGGGCAAACAACTGCGGCGAAAACGCAAGCCCCAGCGAAAGCGTGGCTGCCAGGACCCTGGACATGGTGTTTTGAATCTGCATAAAACCCTCAGGGAACTTTTCCCGGTTTTTCTTACTCCGATTTGAAAGTGGATGTAGCCGCCGAATTCGCCAGCGTTCGCCCTGCTCCGGCGCGAGTGGCCAAAGGAAGCCAGGGGCTGACGTCAGCTTCTCTGTTCCATAAATGTATGATGCGATTTTTCAGGTAGCGGGACAGCGTGGGTATGCTGGTTTTGTACCAGCAGCATTTCTCCATCCGTGGCGAGAACCCGCAAACCATGCGGACCCGCCGGAACATGATCTCTGGCGGGAGAAGAAGGCTGGCGACAAAGCGGTGATTCCCTTCCAGCAACGTCACCGGCTTCTCCTCGTCAATTCCGATAAGAAGAACGGTGGATTGGGGACCCTCGTGCTGCATCAGGGAGCGCAAAGCCTCGATCTTCAGGGCCAGAGGCGTGGTCTTCCCCGTTTTCAATTCACGTTGTATGACCTCGGCCACGTGCAGGGCCTTGAAGTTGCCGCGCGCGGCGGTGCGCCACTGCGCGCGGGGGAAGACGCTGACCCGCTCGACGTCTTCAGGCGTGAACTCCACCTCCGACCATTGCGTGTCCGGAGGCAGCTCGCGCAACATGTTGCCGCGGCGGCGGAACATGAGGGCGCGGCGCAGCGCGTTTTCCACATCGTCCGCCAGATTGGGTTCGTACACGATGGCTTCGAACCGGACGCGGTCGTGGTCGTACTCGGGCTGATAGAACTCCGCTTTCAGGAATTCAGAGATCACTTCGTTTTCCGTAATCCTGCATAGTTTCTTCATGCGGCCTCCAGAGGCGCGGGCCTGAAGCGGCGCAGAAAGGGAAAGGCAACCAGGGCCAGCATGGCGAGCATGAGGACGATCTGCACCACGATGACCTGGCGGAGCGTGGAATGAAAAGCGCCGATGGCGAACACCAGCACTCCGCTGAAGAGAAGCTGAAGCCAGCCGGTGTTGGCAATTCGCCGGGACATCTCATAGGCCATCAGCACCACGCTCAGGGAGTAAAGGGCGGTGGCCACCGCGTAGAGTGAGAGCAGGCCGTTGTTGTGGGCGAACAGGCGGCCAAAGATCGTGCCCATGATGAAACCAGGGAATAAGCTCACCGTCAGAATGAAAGCGGCGGAGATGCCCACAACCAGAAGCATGGGGACCAGGACCACTTTTGGATTTTCATGCTCGTTGGCGGCCGCGGCGCTGACCGGAAACATGGCGCTGACCACGTTCCATGCGGCGAAATACAGCACACGACCCACGAGAGCAATGGCGGCGTAGATACCGGCCTGTTCGGGCGCAAAGAAATGCTTCACCAGAACGATGTCAATGTTGTTGATGACTACCTGTCCAATGAAAAAGACGATTGCCTGAAAGGCCTCGGCAAAGGACGCGGGCTCGCCTGTTTGGGGACGGACGCGAAACTCGGAAGGCAGCCAGGGAACAAGGTAGGCGGCAAGTACCCCGGCGGAGATGGCTCCAACTCCGCCCATTACGCCGTAGCCCGCAAGCACGAGGACCAGGCCGACCGTGAACCGCATTCCTGCTTCAACCAGAAAGCTCCCGCTGAGACGGCCGAAGGAACATAGACCCTGCATGCCACCGCGGCGAACGCCCACCGGAGCATAAAACGCAATACCGATGGCCAGAAGAAGAAGGATCCGCTTGTCCGGCAGATTCAGATAACTTGCCAGAGGATGCCGCGCGACCACCAGGAGCGCGCCCAGAGCAAGGCTGAAGACCCAGGACTTTCGCAGGAGGGAATGAAACACCGCCGATTTGGCGGGCACGTCCTGGTTGCGCGCCACAAATTTGGCGCAGACAAGCTGAAACGAGAGGGTCACGCTGGAAGCCAGCATCAACATGGTGGTGGCCACGGCCACCTGCCCGAATCCGGCAGGGCCCAGCAGCCGGGCCATGACGACGTTCGAACCGAAATTGATCCCGCTGACCGCAGTGGAGCTGACAAGCATGATGATGCTGCCGCCGAGCACCAGGGAATGCGCGCTCCGGCGAATGCCGGCCGGGGCCGGGGTATTTGCCGCCGGCAAAACGACAGCGCTTTCAGACTGAGACATGTTTCGTTTTCTCTGTTGTTAAGCTGCAGCCTGGGACGACGGGCGCTGGTGCAGAAGCTGCTGGCGCATGGCGTTGGGCAAAAATCCGCTGAAGCTGCGCGCGGCGTCGGTGGAGGTGTCATAGATCTCGAACAGACGCTCCGTTCGCGTGAGTTCCAGCACGATGAAGGCCTGCTGCGAAGGCGAAGCCAGCTTCAGGTCGCCATCGCGTTTGTGCGCTTCCGACATGCAGCGCAGGAGCATCTCAACACCCGCCGCATCCAGCTGCACGACCTGGGAGAGATCGAAAACCAACTGAGGGCGATCGGTTGAGAGAAACGGCCGGACATCGCGCAGAAACTCGCGCGCCGTCCTGGCGTTTACCCTCTCCGGCATTCTCTTCACAACTACGGGTCTGCTATTGACGTCCATTGGTCCTCGCTACCACGAAACCTGAAGAAAATTCGTTTGCGCCTTCGCTGTCACAGGCCGGCGGCTGGTAACTGGATGCGCCGCCCAGCTTGGGTGAACGGCGGCGCAACCCTTCGTTCAGCCCCGGGCGCCGGCCATTCGTTCCGCCAAAAATGCCGCGCAAGAACTGCCTTGGAACAAAGCTGACCAGGTCCGCCGCTGTGGCAAGCAGTTGACGACCGGAGGAAGGAGAGGCGACCTGGCTGAGCAATTTCCGGTCCCGCACTTCCACCCTGGCGCCGCGGCGAAGGTTGGCGATGTACCCCATGCCGGCAAGGCAATGGGCCAGATCCAGGCCTGCGCCGAGATATGAATGAGACAAAACGCTTGAGTTCTCGACCACCGTGCCGCAATCCACCTGAGCATGCTGCTCGATGGCCGAACAGCGCGTAACCACGGCCCCGGACCTGACGCGGGCAAAAGATCCGATAAAAGCCGGCGCTAGAACGCGCGCACCTTTTTCAATCTGCGCTCTTTCCCCAATCCAGATGCCGGGCCGTACCTGTTTCCCGGCGGGAGCGGTTTCAGTCCGCATCATCAGGATGTCAACGGCGAACTGGCGCAGGTCCCGGGCATCCGCGAGGGGGTTGGTATAGCCGAAGTGTTCAAACAGCGGACAATCGCTGCGGCACCTGCTGAGCTGGCTGCGAAACAGCGATGCGGCATCATTGCGGCGCGAGGCGCTGATGCAGAAAATATCGAGGGTCTGTCCGTCATGGAACGCTTGGCTGACGCGGCATTGCCGGTCAAGGTGGAACTGCAGCAGCCGTTCAAAGTCGACCTCAACATACGCGCCCAGCCGGACCAGGATGACCATTTCCGCGCCGGCCTGCGCCAGATCATTAAAAGCGTTTTCTGCCGCGCGCCAGAAACGGCTGCCGGACGCGGTAATGGAAGTGATGGGTCCGGCGCCATCAATGTTGCGCAACGGTTCTTCCGATTGAATGACCGCCGTGGCTGGGAAAATACCGAACTTTTGCAGCCGTTCCGCGATGCGGACCAGAGGGCTTTTACCGGCCACGTCAGTGGTTCCGGGCATGAAGAGCGGAGATTGAGCCTGACCCTCCTGTTCCAAACCCGCCGAATTAATCAGGATCAGCCCGCGTATATCCATCACTCTCACCTGCTCTTGTCCTGCCTCCTGCCGGCAATCGCTGGTGATGAAGTCAGACGGCGTAATGATCTGCCCAGGAAAGACAACAGACTTGTCGACTCCGGCTGGTACACTACCGAACCCATGGGAACCCTCAGGCCCTGATCACGCGATGCCCGCTATTCGTGGCTGCTTGCGGCCATTTCAAAATGAGCGTATGTCTGCGTCGCGCATGCCCCGCTGACGCAACGCCACCGCCAGATTTTTGGCAGCAGTGTTGGAATAGATGAGGATTGCCAAGCTGGTGTTGTAAGGTTTGCTAATTTCACAACCCCTTTTGCTGCTACCATTTTCAGGATGGGCGAAACCCTAATCACCTACTACTCTCGAATGCAATCGCCCGTGGCGCCCCTGCTGCTTGCGGCCACGGAACGGGGTTTGCGCTGCCTCCAGTTCCGGGAAAAAATTCCAGGCGAGGGCGAGCGTGAGGGGTGGATTGAATCGCGGGAAAAATTGCGCCGCTATGAAGAAGAGCTGGCTGCCTATTTTCGACAAGAGCTGCGCGAATTTACCGTTCCCCTGGACCTTCGCGGCACGGCCTTCCAGAAGCGATGCTGGGAAGCTCTGAGGCGCATACCCTATGGCCAAACCTGCTCATATGCCGACATCGCTAAAGAGGTGGGCAGCCCGCGCGCCTTTCGCGCCGTGGGGCAGGCAAATCATCAGAATCCTGTCGCCATATTCGTCCCATGCCACCGGGTGATCGGCGCCAATGGAACTCTTACCGGCTACGGAGGCGGCCTTGGCGTTAAAGAAAAGCTTCTTGCCCTGGAGGGCGCTTCAGTCCAGCAGCCGTTTCGGTTCACCGCGGCAGCTGTCTGAATTTCCTCTTTCCGGTCAGGCGGCGCAAGTTATAGCAACACGCTGACGTGAGGAAATTTCTACCGCTTTATCATCCAATTATCATCCGAAGAAATCTGCCTCAGGACCTTCCTTCAGGAAGTGGCCCGGGCTTTTCGCCGGCTCCAGAGTCCTTGCCCGGACCACCGCCGGTGTGACGCGAAGGAGGCGGAGCGGGGCTGGGCTTCCGGCCGCGCCCGGTCACACTCAGACTGCTAACCAATCTCCTGTTGCCTGTATAGGACTCGACGATTCTGGTTGCGGTCAGCTTTTCCTGCCAGGTGGCCACACTGCCGGCAATTTCCACTTTTTCCTCTGAGACCTTCACAATCACGGTATCGCCGCTGAGTGTTGGCTCTTTGTTGAGCGCGTTCTGGATCTGGGCCTGTAACTCCACGTCCGGAGTTACGAGCGTGGACGCCGAGGGAGGCTCAGGGACCCGGGCCTGCCTGGTTCCCGGCCCGGCGCTGCCGGTCTGCGGCTGTGCATATGCAATGGCCAGGGTGATAGCGAGTGTGAGCAGGAATAAAAATTTGCTCATAATGGCCTCTGGGAGTTTCGCCGCCCTTGCTTAAGCTCTGCAAACATGAGCCACCTCCCGTACGCGCTGGATCGCTGCAAAACAGACCGATCCTTTCGCTTGGCTGCAAGTTCCTGGCCATTTACCGGAAGCACCATGGTTACCACGGTCTCTCGCAAAAATTCTAAAATTGCTGGATTTGTCCGGGCATTTGCCGGAGAATGAGACATCTGATTAGGAAGCCCAGAGCCGCTTCGCTACCCAATATGTGCATCTACCTACAAGCGGGTAGAAACGGCCTCTCTTTGTGCAGTAAGGATGAAGGAATCTTTAAGACGGAGAGAACGGAGCCTGTTTTAGGCTGTAAACTCAAGATATGCACGGGCACGCGCACTCTCATCCGTTGAGCGCGAAAGCGTTGCGCTACTCGCTCGCGGCGACCTTTATTTACGTACTGGTAACGCTGGTAGCGGGACTGCGCGCGCACAGCCTGGCGCTTCTCTCCGAAGCCGGACACAACGTAACGGACCTGCTTGCGCTGCTGCTTTCCTGGGTTGCGGTCTATGTCCAAATGCGGCCGCCAACCGCGACCAAGACGTTTGGCTACCATCGAGCAGGCGTGCTGGCGGCATTCATCAACGCTCTCACGCTCGTCGGCATCGCTTTTTACATCTTTTATGAAGCCGTCACCCGTATGCGGCACCCGGTTGAGGTGCATCCCGGCGTGATGATCTGGGTGGCGCTGGCCGGCGTAATCATGAACGGCACGATTGCCTGGTTTATCTTCCGCGCCGCGCATGACCTGAACATCCGCAGCGCCTTTATCCATCAACTGGGTGACACTCTTTCCACCGCCGCCGTAATCGTTGGCGGCTGGGCCATCCTGGTCACCGG
>DATIWA010000216.1:0-3131 GCA_035465515.1 Candidatus Limnocylindrales bacterium
TGCGCTGCTGGATCTGTGTGCCCATGGCGCCGTCATAAATGACCACGCGTTCGCGGATTGTATCCAGAAATGATTTCATCGGTCTAAGTCGAGACCCCGTTGGGGTTCCCGCTGTCACACATTGTACGGGTTGGGCATGGCCGTTGGCTTCTCACGAACATTAATCTCCGCAATCCCCGCCCTGATCGGGCATTTATCAGCGTTAATCAGCGGGGCTGGTTTGTGTACCTTGCGCGTGTCCAGGAGCGTTGCAGCAGGACATCCTACCGGGCGCAGCTCCCGGGAAACGGGGACAATCGGAATCTCCATGGGTCTGAGCGGTCATGGGGCTGCTTGCCGCGCCCTGCCGGTTTACAATCTCCAGAGTTGTTCGTCTAAACTCGCAGCTTGACCGGCCCGTCCCTGTATCGAGATATCCAACAGGAGGACTTCATGGTTCAGACCAGGTTTTTAACGGGGTTCAGTCTTGTAGTGCTGGCGCTGCTGCCGGGTATCTGCCTTTCGCAAGAGCAACCCCGCAAAAAAGAAGTTCAGCAGGTCAAGGCAGCGCCCCGCGCCGGCGTTCCCTCGCCTAAATTGACGGAAGACCAGAAGTTCGCGCTGGACCTGCTTGAGGCATCCGAAGCCTCGGCGCGCGGCCTGGAAGCTCCTATGCGGGCCTTTTCCCTGCTCCAGATCGCCTCGGCGCCTGCCGTAATTCCGGCGAAGAAAGCCCGCGCGCTGCTCGGCGATGCATTCCTGGCTTCGCTGGAAGTGCACGATGATGACGATACCAAGGTGCGTCTTCAGGAAGATATTTTGCGCGCCCTCCTGCCGCTGTCGCTCGATGATGTTCAGCAACTGCTGCCCCAGGCCGAGCCCAAGGTCAGAAAAGAGGTGTCGGAAAAGATTATCTCGTTCTATACCTCGAAGAAGGAGTTTGAGAAGGCCATTGACCTGGTGAATCAGGTCACCGGCTGGGATGAGTTTCCTTACGCCAGCGCCACCGGACTGATGGAAGCCATGCCCGCTGAAATGGCGGCTGAAAAGCAAGGCCTGTTCATCCAGGCGGTCAACAGCTATAAGAACCACACCCATGAAAACGGCATGACCCTCGGCGGCGGCACCTTGACCGACATGGTCACGCATTTCGCCGCCGGCATGAATCCGAAGATCGTACTCCAGGCCATCGATGAAATCCTGAGCCAGGCGAAGAACTCTGACGAGAAGTTCAACATCACCATCGGCGGGCAGGGCGGGACCGTGAGCTTCAGCTCCAATTATGAATACCAGCTCTTTGCCCTGCTCCCGCTGCTGGAGCAACTGGACGATGAGCGCGCGAAATCGCTGCTCGAAGACAACCAGTCCTTGCAGGCCAAACTGCAGCAGTTCCCGCAGGGGGTCAATTCCGTAAATCCTCCCGGCCAAAAGGATTCGGACGGAAAGCCCGTGAGCGGTTTGCAGACCAGCATTTACACCGGAAACTCGGCCGGGGCCGGCAATGCGCGCGAAATTGCCGCCCAGGAAACGCGCCGGCGGGTGAAAGAGGTCGTTGACGAATCCGACAAAGACCCAATACAAGCCATTGCCCATGCCATGACCCTGCCGCTGACGGTAGAAGGCCCGTGGAGACCCTCGCCTCGCGCCCAGGCCCTGGAAGGCATTGCCCGCATCCAGGCGAAAACCAATCCCACCGCGGCGCACCAGGCCCTCGGCGAGTTGCGGAAGATAAGCGGCGATATTCCGCCGCGCGCCCGCGTGCCCCACCTGGCTGCGGCCGCCGGGATCTATCTGGAAATGAACGACAAGGAAAACGCCGAGAAAACGGTGGACGAGGGATTCAAGGCCGCGGAGAACCTGCTCGACCAGGACATAAACCCCGACAATCCCAATAAAGCCCTCAAAGCCTGGTGGCCTTCCGCTGACGCCTACCGGCGCTTCGTCGGACTTGAAACCAAAATCTCCAAACGCGGCACCGCGGCTGTGCTCAAGGAAATCAAAGACCCTGACATCCGCACGTTCGAATCCATTGTGTACGCCCAGTCGCTTCTGGGCATGCCCATGAAGAGATTCGTGGTGGTGGAGAAGCGCAAAGGAACGAATTCCTTCTCGATTTTTGAGGACAACTGAAGAAACACAGGATTGCGCGGCCCGGCTGCGTGAAAATCCTCTGCGCAGCCGGGCTGCCCAGTATTTCCCTATCGAACAGTCACGGTTATGCTCTTTTTGAAAATGACATTGTCAGTGTCGAACGCCTGCACCGTGAGCCGGTGGGTCCCCCGGGCGATGGGAAGGGCCACGTGGATGGCTGAAAGCCGGGCCTCAAAGATCTTCCTACCGTCCAGATAGACCTGCGTCAGCTTCACCGGAGTTACATCGGTGGTGCCTGCAATAATGCGCACCGGCGAGGCCACGGTGCTGCCGCTCGAAGGCGAGCAAATCGTAACGGAGCGGTTCACCGTGCTGAGCGCGCACAGAGGCACAACTTTGGCGACAAACGCGTCACCTTCCCCTCCGCCAAACTTCTGCTGGAACGCGCCGGGCGTCACAGGGAAGCCATCAGCAGCCGTGCCCGCGACATATGCGTTGGTGTCGCGGTCCAGGGCGACGAAAGCTGTGACGTCGTCCCCGCGTCCTCCCAGGTAACTCGAATAAATGAGCTTTCCCGAGGGACTGAATTTGGTGATAAACGTGTCGTTGGCTCCCCCGAACATGGTGACGGTCCCTCCCAGCACTCGCTGGAAAGCGGTTTGCGTGGTCGGGAAACCTCCCGATGTTGTGGTGCCGGTCACATAGGCCTGTCCTCCGGGCGTTACGGCGATACCGCTGCCGCCATCACCGCCGCCGCCCAGGAAAGTCGAATAGACAATTCTCCCGCTGGAATTCAATTTGGTCACGAATGCATTAACACAGAAATGAACAGCCACTTGACAGGTGGACTGAAACGCATTTCTGACCGGGAAATCAAATGAACCGGCGCCGCCGGTCACAAACGCATTACCCAGTGAATCCAGCGCTATGGCCGATCCGCTGTCAGAACCGGTCCCGCCTACGCCAATACCAGTCCCGCCCAGGTATGTGGAGTAGATCAGGTGTGAACCGGAAGAACTGAGCTCCGCCACGAAGGCATCTGACGCGCCGCCCCCGAAAAC
>DATIWA010000217.1:0-2853 GCA_035465515.1 Candidatus Limnocylindrales bacterium
GAGATGGTGCAGGCCTGTGCCGCCAAGGTCGCCGCTGACCGCAACCCGGGCGTGGTTCTCGGGGCCGTTCTCGGCACTCTCGCCAACCGGGGCCGCAACAAGATCACCCTGATTACATCACCCAAAATTCATGATCTGGGCGCATGGCTGGAGCAACTGCTGGCGGAAAGCACGGGAAAGCAAGGCAAAGGCCTGATTCCCGTGGACCGTGAAAAACTCGGCGGTCCGGAGAGCTACGGCACGGACCGGGTGTTTGTTTACCTGCGGCTGGCTGGCGATGATAACGCGGCCCAACAGGGGAGACTTGATGCCCTGGAGAAAGCCGGCCAGCCGGTTGTCACCATCGATATTGCCGATACTTATCACATTGGCCAGGAGTTTTTCCGCTGGGAAATCGCCACTGCTGTTGCCGGATCCATCCTCGGAATCAATCCCTTTGACCAGCCGGACGTGGAGGCCAGCAAGGTTGTCACACGGCAACTCACCTCCGAATACGAGAAGGCGGGCAAGCTCCCCGCTGAAACCTCAATTCTGGAGGAAAGAGGGATCCAGGTTTTCACCGATGAGCGCAACGCGCAGAATCTGAAAAAGCTTGCCGGGAACCAGATGAATCTGGCTGGAGTGCTTCGCGCGCACCTGGGACAACTCAACGCGGGAGATTACTTCGCGCTTCTCGCATACATTGAGATGAACAGCAGCCATGAAGACCGGTTGCAACAGCTGCGCCATGCCGTGCGCGACCGGAAACACGTGGCTACCTGCCTCGGTTTTGGGCCCCGCTTCCTGCACTCAACCGGACAGGCCTACAAAGGCGGCCCCAACACTGGAGTCTTCCTCCAGATCACCTGTGACGATGCGGATGACCTGGCCGTGCCGGACCAGAAATATACCTTCGGCGTGGTGAAAGCCGCTCAGGCGCGCGGTGACTTCCAGGTGCTTGCCGAACGCGGGCGCCGGGCGCTGCGGGTGCACCTGCCTAAAGACGTCAATGCGGGGCTGGACAATCTGGCGCGCGCAATCGCCGAGGCTTTGTCATGACGTCCCGGGGCATGGCCGCGGACGGGTGGAATCCATAAGCAGGACTGCCGCCTGCGGAAGTCCAGAAATTCAGAAAGAAGAGGCAAGATGCAATTAGGAATGGTAGGACTGGGCCGGATGGGCGGAAACATGGTGCGCCGCCTTCTGCAGGGTGGTCATCAGTGCGTGGTCAGCGATCTGAGCCCGAAGGCGGTTTCTGAATTCGCCCGCGAAGGCGCTGCCGGCTCGACGTCGCTCGACGATTTCGCCGTCAAGCTCACCAAACCCCGGGCCGCGTGGGTCATGGTGCCGGCCGGCAATGCTACCGAACAGACGGTCATGGGGCTGGCCCAACGTTTCGAGCCCGGTGACACGATCATTGACGGCGGCAATTCCTACTTCAAAGATGATGTTCGTCGCTCCCAGAAACTGAAGGAACGCGGCATCAACTACGTTGACGTGGGGACCAGCGGCGGCGTGTGGGGTCTGGAGCGCGGCTACTGCATGATGATCGGAGGTCCAAAAGACGCGGTCGAACGGCTTGATCCTATTTTTCGCACCCTGGCGCCGGGCGTCGGCGATATTCCCCGCACTCCGGGGCGCGAGAAACTGGGCGGCACATCCGAATCAGGCTATCTTCACTGCGGGCCCTCCGGCGCCGGTCATTTCGTCAAGATGGTCCACAACGGCATTGAATACGGGCTGATGCAGGCCTACGCGGAAGGTTTTGATATTTTCCGCAATGCAACCTCCGAGCAACTTCCGCAGGATTACCGCTACGACCTCGACCTCGCCGGCATTGCCGAGGTCTGGCGCCGCGGCAGTGTGATCTCCTCATGGCTGCTGGACCTCACAGCCATGGCTCTGGCGGAAAACCCGACCCTGTCTGAATACACGGGATATGTGCAGGATTCAGGCGAAGGCCGCTGGACCATCATGGCAGCCCTTGATGAGGCTGTCCCCGTGGATGTGCTCTCGGCGGCGCTGTACACCCGCTTCCGCTCGCGGCAGGACCATACGTTTGCGGAGAAAGTCCTGAGCGCCATGCGCCAGAAGTTCGGCGGACACGTCGAACAAGCCGGCAAGAAAGAGAAAGCCTCCTGATCCGGAGTAACGCACTGTATGCCTCAAGTTGAGAGAGAACTGCCGACCCTGCAACAGCCTCCATCCGGAGCTCCCCCGCAGACCGGGCCCTGTGTCCTGGTCATCTTTGGAGCCACCGGAGACCTCACAGCTCGCAAGCTGTTCCCCGCCCTCTACAACCTAGCCAAAAGCAACCTGCTCTCACGCGAACTGGCGATTATCGGCGTGGCGCGGAATGAATATTCCGCTGAGCAGTTCCGCCAGATGATGGGTGAAAAGCTCCAGAGCTTTGCCACCAGCACGGTGGACCGCGATCTTCAGGAGTGGCTGCTCCGCCGGGTGTATTACTGCGCGGGCGAATTCAATGATCCCGCGTTATATTCGAAGCTGGCCCAGACCCTGACGGAAGCCGATCAGAACCACAATACGCACGGAAACTACTTTTTCTACCTTGCCACCAGTCCCACTTTCTTTGGTGAGATCGCGAACCAGCTCGGGGCCTCCCAACTTGCCTGTGAAAAGGACGGCCACTGGCGAAGGATCGTGTTTGAAAAGCCGTTCGGCAACGATCTTGAGTCCGCCAAGGCACTGAATCGCCAGGTGCGAAAATTCCTTCACGAAGACCAGATCTATCGGATTGACCATTACCTGGGCAAGGAAACGGTGCAGAACATCCTGGTTTTCCGCTTCGGCAATGGGATTTTTGAGCCCATCTGGAACCGCCGCTACATTGATCATGTCCAGGTCACTGTG
>DATIWA010000218.1:0-2821 GCA_035465515.1 Candidatus Limnocylindrales bacterium
TCGGTGACATTCAACGACGGCACCAATCAGTCCATGTGCTGGTGAACAATGCCGGAGTGGCGCATGCGCTCCTGCCGGTGGAGAAGCTTCCCCTGGAAACGTGGCGGCAGGTCATCGACACCAATCTCACCGGCACTTTCCTGGTTACCCAGGCAGCGTTGCCCTCGATGGCGGCAGGCGGCACAGTTGTGAACAATCTTTCTGTCGCGGCCGTGCAGCCGTTTTCAGGCATGTCCGCCTACAATGCGTCGAAGTTTGGGGCCCTGGGCTTTACCCTTGCTCTGCGGGAAGAGGTGAGGAAGCGCGGAATACGGGTGCTTGCGCTGATTCCCGGCGCCACGGACACGGATATCTGGCGGCAGTTTTGGCCTGAAGCTCCGCGGGCAAAGATGATTACACCGGAGACGGTGGCCAGTGCGGTCTTGCATGCGGTTTCCGTACCCCCGGAAGCGGCGATTGAAGAGATCAGGATCGGGCCTGCTGCCGGCGTCCTGTGACGCTAATAATCGTCAAATGAGTAATAACGTTTGCGGGTGGGCACGAGCTTGATCAACAGGAGCCCGGTCACAAAGCCGCCTACGTGGGCCCAGAAAGCGATGCCTCCGGTGGCGCGCGCGGAATAGGTAATTGCGGTGGCTGCGCCGCTCAGAAACTGGGCGAGAAACCAGTAACCCAGCACCAGCCATGCCGGAAGCCACAAAACAAAGAAGAAAAACCAGGTAAGCACGCGCGCGCGGGGATACAGGAAAAAGTAAGCTCCCATTACACCGGCAATCGCGCCGCTGGCGCCTAAGCTGGGAATCTGGGAATGCAGGTTGAACATGAGATGTGTCACGCCTGCGCAGAGGCCGGTGACAAGATAGAAAAGCAGGTAGCCGAAATGACCTAGGCGATCTTCAACATTATCGCCGAAAATGGCCAGCACCCACATGTTGGCCAGCAGATGCAGGAACGTGGCATGCAGGAACATGGATGTGAAGAGAGGGAACAGAGCGTAAGAAGCCGGGGCGACGCCGGAAAGCCATAAATCCATTCGCGACGGGACCAAAGCAAACTGCTTTATAAAGAGATTTCTCGAATCGGGAGCCAGGCTCAATTCGAAAAGAAACACCAACACGTTCAGCACGATCAGGAAGTAATTGATAAACGGCGTTGTGGATTTAGGTGCGTCGTCGCGAAGGGGGATCATCTGATTGGCGCTTCATATCTATCATGCTTGATGGGGAGGAATTTGCTCAAGTGGACGGCGTTCTAATCGTCAACAAACCGGCCGGCATGACCTCGCATGACGTCGTGGCGAGGGTGCGCCGCATCACGGGCGAGAAGTCCGTGGGGCACCTGGGAACACTCGATCCCATGGCTACGGGTGTCCTTCCGCTGGTCCTGGGGCGATTTACGCGGCTCGCCCAGTTCTACAACGACGCTGATAAACGATATGAAGGCGCAATCCGCTTTGGTCTGGCAACCGACACCTACGATGCCGAGGGCGAACCGGCCGGCCCGGAACAGCCGGTAAACCTCAGCCTGGAGCAGATCCGGGCTGCTGCGGCAAAATTCACGGGCAAACTGCAACAGACCCCGCCGCCTTTTTCAGCAAAAAAGGTCGCCGGCGTTCCTGCCTACAAGCTGGCCAGGAAAGGCGCCGAGGTGGAACTCAAGCCGAAGGACGTGGAGATTAAAGAACTGGAAATCCTGGACTGGGACGGGAAGCAGGCCCACTTCAGGTCCTGGGTCAGCTCAGGGACATATCTCCGCTCGCTGGCCCATGACATGGGTGCGGCATTGGGGACGGGCGCTCACCTGGCCGCTCTTGCCAGGACCGCAGTGCGGGAATTCCGCCTGGAGGACGCTCACAGCCTTGAATCCCTCGAGCAGGCCGCGGCTGCGGGAACTTTGGAAGATCTATTCATCCACCCCCGGCTGGTGCTGCCGGAGTTCCCGGCGGTAACCGCGCCGACCGCGAGCCTGGCACGGCTTAAGAATGGCGGCGCTGTGAACCTTCCTGAATTCAGCAAGGCTTCTACTGTTCGAGTCTTCGAAGGACAAAGGGAATTTATTGCCATAGCCCGGCGCGTGGCGGGAACGCTGTTTCAGCCAAAAATCGTCTTGCAGGGGAACTGACTTGGAATACCGATATTGGGACAGTTTGCCGAGACGGACGCCGATTCGTAACGTCTGATAACAGATATTATGTAAACATCGCGATTCCACCGTGTTCACGAAGGTTCGATGGCAATGTGCGCCTGCTTTGCCCTCGAAAAAGCCTGTCTGGCTCTAAACCTGCTCCCCGCGCAAAATACTCTTCAGGTCGCTCCGGAAGCGTTCCAGGGCCGCAACTTTCTCCGGCGTCGCTTCGATGATCTCTTGCTTGTGCACGAACACCTTACGGCCGTTTCGTTCCACCAACGGCCCCAGGCTTTCACCCATGCGGAGGCCCACGTTGCCCAGGATCTGGAGTCCATCCGGACCAGGCACCAGGAATGCGACGCAACCATCCCTGAGCACACCTATTGCTTTGGGAAAGCGCTCAAAGGTCTCAAGGTCAAAGCCGGCTAGATAAAGCCGTTGCAGTTGCTCTTCTGGCTCCATGAGAGTCATGGCGTGCGGTCCGTTGGAGGCGCTTACATCTTGTATGGGCCCAGGTCCTGATCGTTGAGCCCTTCCAGCCATTTGCGCAGCTCCTCGGGAGATACCCGGTCATCCGACGCGCTGGCGGCCTTGGAGGTCTTCAGAACCTCTTCGTCCACGTAAATCGGGCAATCAAGGCGCAGAGCCAGAGCCAGTGCGTCTGACGGTCGGGAATCGATGCTGATCACTTTTC
>DATIWA010000219.1:0-10164 GCA_035465515.1 Candidatus Limnocylindrales bacterium
GTAATCGCCGTATTGACGTTCGGTCCCCAGAACACCGCAACTACATGAACTTGCGAAATCACCGGTCCGCCCCAATAGGTCAGGTGAGCGCCCGCGGGCGCTGCGGTGTTCCTGATCAGGGTTCCGTTGCGGGGAAATGGAACAATACGGACTGGCCCCGGCGCCGCCGGCTGGCTGGCGGCAGCCTGTGTTTGCGCAATGCTCTCTCCCGATATTTGCGCCGGTGGTTCAGCCGCGGGCGCAGCTTGTCCGCGCGCCTCCGGGTTTCCCGCAGCCAGCACTGCGAGCACCAGGACCAGAGAAAGCCTGGCCGGCAAAACTCGGGTTAGGGCAGACAGGCAACGCCCAGCGTTAGCTGGAGACTGAGGCAGAGACATACCCAGAGGGCTGAACATTCGTGAAAAGCTCCGTCGCTTTCAAAGGAAAATGGTTTTTGTTTTGGGGAACCTGGGGGTGATGCAGTTTACGAACCTTAGTTCGTCGCAGTCAATAGGAATTACGGGTCTAAGAGCCCTTGCATATTCAATAGTTTAGGGAAATGGATCCGATTTCTCGACTTAGTACTTTGCAGGATGTTGCAAGGGATGGGAGAATGAGGCGAGAGGCTGCGCCGTTTCCAGGTCCGCCGACATCTAATTTACTGACTCATGACTGCATCAGAATCCCTTTTTTTTCAGAAGTTTGGCCTCACTACCAACGATCTCCAGCGCTATCTGGCAGAGGCCCTCTCGGCCGGTGGTGACTATGCTGATCTGTACTTTGAGTACCTGACCTCCACTTCCATCAGCGTGGATGAATCCATTGTGAAGTCCGCTTCGCAGGGCATTTCCGCCGGATGCGGCGTTCGGGTCCTGTCTGGCGACCGCACGGGATACGCCTACACCGACGATTTGGCACCGGAAAAGATCATGCGCGCGGCGCGGACAGCGGCCTTGATCGCCCGCGGCCCGGCCAGAGAGCCCGTCCACGGCTTTAAGGAAAGCGAGGGGCACCGGCTCTACCAGGTCTCCTCCGCCTCAGCCGATGCCGACATTGCTGCAAAACTTGAACTGGTGATGCGGGCGGACCGTACCGCCCGCGCCTTTGATCCGCGGATTGTCCAGGTGCGCGGGGGCTATGCCGATGAGCTGCGGGAGATCCTCGTGGTCGGTTCGGATGGCACCTTCGCCACGGACGTTCAACCGATGGCGCGCTTCAACGTGACCTGCATCGCCAAATCAGGAGAGAACTCCTCTCGTGGCGTCTCCGGTGGCGGCGGCCGGGTGGCCATCGATTTCTTCCAGACCGACAAGACTCCGGAATACTTCGCCCAGGAAGCCGCTCGCCAGGCAATTATCCAGTTGGACGCGCGCGAGGCGCCGGCCGGCGAGATGGAAGTCGTGCTGGGACCGGGCTGGCCGGGAATCCTGCTGCATGAAGCGATTGGACACGGCCTCGAAGCTGACTTCAACCGCAAAGGCACGTCGGCTTTTGCCGGACTCATCGGCAAGCGCGTGGCCTCCGATAAGTGCACCGTTGTGGACAATGGGACGCTTCCCTCGCGCCGCGGTTCCATCAACGTGGATGATGAGGGTTCGCCCACGCAGAATACCGTCCTGATTGAAAAAGGAATCCTCAAGGGCTACCTGAGTGACAAACTCTCCTCCAGGCTGACCGGCATGCCCGATACCGGGAATGGCCGCCGGGAGAGCTATGAGCACATCCCCATGCCGCGCATGACCAACACTTATATGCTGGCCGGGGAAGACTCTCCCGAGGACATCATTCGCTCGGTCAATCGCGGCATTTACGCCGTGAACTTCGGTGGCGGACAGGTGGACATCACCAACGGCAAGTTCGTCTTTTCCACGTCTGAGGCTTACATGATCGAAGACGGGAAGATCACCGCCCCGCTGAAGAATTGCACCCTGATCGGGAATGGTCCGGACGCCCTCACCAAAGTCTCCATGGTGGGCAATGACCTGCAACTCGACGAAGGCGTCGGCACCTGCGGCAAGGACGGCCAGTCTGTTCCCGTCGGCGTAGGCATTCCAACACTCAAGCTCGATAGCATGACTGTCGGCGGAACGGCCCAATAAGGATCTCCATGTCAGCCCAAACAGAAATCCTGAGCGGCGCGGAGATTGATCTTCGCGAGCTCGCCTCTCAGATTGTGGCCCGCGCAACCAGGGCGGGAGCCACGGCGGCGGAAGCCATTGTTCGCGAAGGCAGCGAATTTTCCACCGTGGTCCGGCTCGGGCAGGTTGAGACGCTCAAAGAGGCCGCCTCGCGAGGGGTGGGACTGCGCGTCTTTTCCGGGAAGCGTGCTGCCAGCACCTACTCCAGCGATTTCTCCAGCAGCGGAATTGACCACCTGATCAAGGGCGCTCTGGACCTGGCCAAAGTAACTTCTGAAGATTCCTTCGCCGGTCTGCCGGACCCCTCGGAGCTGGGTGCGCACACGGGCGACATGAACCTCTATTACGAGGACGTCTATTCGCTCAGCCCGGAGCAGCGCATTGACTACGCGCGGCGGGCCGAGCAGGCCGCGATGGAATTTGATCCCAGGATCAGGAACTCTGACGGCGGCAGCTTCGATGCGGCCACGGGCCGCAAGGTCCTGGCCAATTCCCTCGGCTTCGTGGGGGACTATCGCCGCTCTTATTGCTCGATTGCCTCCATTCCAATCGCCCGGACGGAAGAAGGGTCCATGCAGCGCGACTACTGGTTTTCCGTTGCCCGCACGCTCGCCCGTCTGGATGCGCCGGAAGCGGTAGGACGCGAAGCCGCGCGCCGCGCCTTGCGTCGCCTGGGCGGGCGGAAGGTCCCTACAACCAGGGTGCCCATTGTCTTTGACCCGCGCACCGCCGGCTCGGTCCTCGACAGCATCTCCGACGCGGTTAACGGCGACGCAATCTACCGCCACTCTTCGTTCCTCGTAGGGAAGCTGGGCGAGAAGATCGCAGGCGAAAACGTGACTGTGATCGATGACAGCACCATGCCCGGTGGTTTCGGCACGGCTCCTTTTGATGGCGAGGGAGTGCCGACCCGGCGCACAGTGGTGGTGGAGAACGGAGTCCTTAAATCCTACCTTCTGAACACTTACACTGCACGCAAGCTGGGCCTGCGCACCACCGGCAATGCTGCCCGCGGACTGGCCGGCAATCCGGGCATCAGCTCCGGTAACTTCTTTCTCCAGCCAGGCACAAAAAGCCCTCAGCAGATGATTGCTGAGATCAAGCGCGGCTTTTACGTAACTGAGTTCCTCGGCTCCGGCGTCAATCTGGTTACCGGAGACTTCTCTCGGGGCGCTACCGGCCTGTGGATTGAAAATGGCGAACTGGCATTCCCCGTCGAGGAAGTCACGGTGGCCGGCAATATCAAAGACATGCTGAACAACATCGCGGAGATCGGCAATGATCTTGAATTCCGCGGTTCCACAGCCAGTCCCACCCTGCGTATCGAAGGCATGATGGTCGCCGGAGAATAGACGCGTCCGGCAAACTGCCGGCCTTGTAAGGTCATCCATCTCTATAGTCACCTTTTCGATCAAAGGAGCAACTATGGAGCACAGGCCCTATCCTCCCAACGCGACCAGCCGCCCGCGCAGCAGGTTTCCCTGGCCTCTGATTGCGCTGTGCGTGGCGGTGGTGCTGCTGGTTATCACGCTGTGGCTCACCCCGCGCTCCAACCAGGCGTCCACCGGGACAGCCGGAGCATCCGGTTTGTCCGCAGCCCAGTTGCATATTTCCGCCGTCAGCCTGGCGCCCCAGGAGGCGCACCATCAGGCCAATGTTGATGTTTATGGCCAGGTCACCAACACCGGAGGGCAGCCTGTGACCGGAGCGATTATCTCGGCGACCTTCAAGGACAAGGATGGAAACCCCATTGTTACGCAGCAGCAACCCATGCAGAGAGTCGAGCTCAAGAGCAGGGACAAAGAGCTGAAGCCGGAAGACTTGGCGCAGGACCCAATCAAGTCCGGGCAAACGGCAGGGTTCCGTGTGAGCTATACGCAGATTCCGGGGACCTGGAACCAGCAGCCACCCGACCTCTCCGTCCTGCAGGTGACCGTGCCAAAGTAAAGGATTCAGCGGCGTGGACCACGGACAGGGGACCGGCATTTACTGCGGTTTTCGGGCCTTTGAAAGCAGTGAGGCAATGAATCGGGTAGAATTTTCCCATGGCCGAGTCGCCCAACCCGCAGCCCTTTGCTCCGGCGCCCAGGGAAGAAAGCAGCAGGAGTTGGGTGCCTATGGCCATTGGGGCCGTCGTAGTCGCCGCGGTGGTGTTTGCCTTCATCATCGTCGGCCGCAGCCGCCCGGCGAACCATGCCGGTGAGTCTGACCCATATCTTTCCAGGCTTGAGCTCTCCAATCTGCATATGGCTACGGCGGAAAATTTTGCCGGCGGATCGGTTACTTACATTGAAGGCACCCTGGCCAATACCGGCGATAAAAAAGTCACCGGAGCGCGCGTACAAGTCCTGTTCAAGAATTCGCTGGGCGAAATCGCACAGAAAGAAACTCTGCAATTGCTGGTCGTTCTGCCCAACCTCCCGTATCTCGATTACGGCGCCATTGACCGCGCGCCGCTTGGCCCGGGCCAGAGACGCGATTTCAGGGTCACTTTGGAGCACGTCACGGCCGACTGGGATGGACAGATACCGCAGATCACGGTCGTAAGCGCCTCCTATTGAACACCGCAACTCACTGTTAGAATTGAAAACATGGCTGAAGCTGTGAAGACAATCCGTCTTACCGAGCAGGTCAAAGCCGCTGGTTGAGCAAGCAAGCTGAGTCCGGCGGCGCTGGACGCGGTGCTTGGGAAATTAGCCCGGCAACATGACCCCAATGTCCTGGTTGGCTTTGACAAGGCCGACGACGCCGGCGTGTATAAGATTTCCGCCGAGCAGGCCCTCGTTCAGACCGTGGACTTTTTCACGCCCATCGTTGACGATCCCTTCACCTTCGGGCAGATTGCCGCCACCAACTCTCTCAGCGACGTTTACGCCATGGGGGGCCGCCCACTGAGCGCTCTTGCCATGGTTTGCTTTCCGGAAAATGGCGACTTTGTCGTTCTGGAGCAGATCCTTGCCGGCGGCCTCGCCAAGATGATGGAGGCGGGTTGCACGGTTATTGGTGGGCACAGCGTACGCGATCCGGAGATCAAATTCGGCTATTCGGTCACCGGCATGGTCCATCCCGAGCGCATCTGGACCAACTCCGGCGCGCAGGTGCTGGACAGTCTCATTTTCACCAAGGGCCTGGGAACAGGCGTGATTTCCACGGCCATCAAAAAGGGCCAGGCCCGTCAGGCCTGGATTGACTCGGCGATCAACTCCATGACCACCCTGAACGCCAGGGCCGCCGAACTGGCCCGCACAGAAAACATCAATGTGCACGCCGCAACCGATATCACCGGATTCGGGCTGATCGGCCACGCCCGTGAAATGGCCCTGGGAAGCGGCGTGAGTCTGCGCATTGGTTCCGCCAACGTGCCGCTGCTTGAGGGCGCTTTGGACTGTGTTCGGGCGGGATACATTCCGGGCGGCCTGAAGGCAAACCGCGAATTCGCCGAGTGTGTGGTCGAATACGGGGAGCTCGTCACGGAGGAAATGAAGAACCTTCTTTTTGACCCTCAGACCTCCGGAGGCTTGCTGCTCTCCGTGGCGCGCCAGGACGCCCAAAAGCTTTTGCGGCTGTTGAACGCGGTGGGAGTCGCGGCCGCGGAGATTGGCGAGGTCCTGCCCGCAGGCAAGCCGCTTATCAAGGTCACCTAGTTTCTTTCCTCTACTTTTTCCACCGTCATAAGCAGAACGATGGCTGCTACTACCAATCGCCGGTCCAGGTGTTTGGCCGGATCAGCGGTGAAATCCGCCCGGACTGTCGGTACAAAGAAATTCCAGGTGTGCTTGGCGATCCCCACCTGCTCTCCGGCCAGTTCAAATGTATATCCTTGAGGGATGATATGACCCAGCAGCCGCCGCAAGGCGGCGCGGAACGCGGAATCTTCCCTGATTTTGCCGATCTCCTGGCCTGCGGCGTCCAGAATGTCCCATTCCGCGCGCAGGAGCGATTTCCAGCCGCGCCGCTTCAGGGTCCCTGCCTTCTGTCCTGAAAATGAGTCGGTGACGTCGAAGGAAGCGCCAAAATCGATGACTTGCCGCCCCTTGATGCGCAACAGTTCAAAGCTCCGCGTTTCATCGGTAAAGACACGAATGTCGTCTTTCCAGGAAAAGACCTTCTTGCGCAAAAAGGCCGTGACATTTCCCTGCTGGTCAAAAAAGAAAAACTTCGGCGCCAGGGCAAAGATCTTCTGCCGCGCCACGAAAAAATCCTGTTGAAAGACCGTGGCGCCGACCATCGGCGCGGATTGCGCAGGCGCGGTTCCCACGCCGGTTGAGCTGGCCATAGACGCAAATACCCCCTCTGAGTCGCCTGACGGAAATGATGGAAGGAATGTACTTCTGTGTTCGATAACAGTTCAAGCAGAATCGCGGAGCAGCTCCGGTTCCGGAAGTCCCTGCCCCACAGAAGACCGGAAAAAAACCGGCAAGAAGAAAGGGCAGCCGAAGCTGCCCTGAATCCTGCATTGGTTTGAGGTTTTATGCGGGTGAAGGCTTCCCCGGCGCAATTCCGGGCGTGCGACCGGGTTCCGGCCGCAGCACTTGCTGCACTCCATCGTCGCCCTTGGAAGGGACAACACGGGCAGGAAGCTGCTTCCCCTCGATGATCATTTTCAGCTCGGCGGCATCCAGGACTTCACGCTCCAGCAGGGCTTCCGCAATGCGGACCAGCGTGTCGCGGTTCTCCAGGATGAGCTTCTTGGCCTTCTCATATCCTCCGTTTACGAAGCGGCGCACCTCAGAGTCAATCTCCTTGGCGGTCTCTTCGCTGAAATCCCGGTGCTGCGCAATTTCGCGCCCCAGGAAGATCTGCTCGTCCTTTTTGCCGAAGGTGAGCGGGCCGAGGCTGCTCATACCCCACTCGCAGACCATCTTGCGGGACATGTCGGTGGCGCGCTCGATATCATTGCCGGCCCCCGTCGACATCTGGTCGAGGAAAATCTCCTCGGCCAGCCGTCCGCCCATCATTACCGCAAGCTGTGTTTCCAGGTAGTCCCTGGTGTAGTTGTGTTTGTCGGTCTCGGGAAGCTGCATGGTGACCCCCAGGGCCATGCCTCTGGGAATAATCGTGACTTTGTGCAGCGGATCGGCATGCGGCATCAACGCCGCTACCAGTGCGTGACCCGCTTCGTGATACGCCGTGACCTTCTTTTCTTCTTCGGTCAGCAGCATGCTCTTGCGCTCGGCGCCCATGAGCACCTTGTCCTTGGCCAGCTCAAAGTCGTACATGAGCACGGATTTCCGGTTGCAGCGGGCCGCGTTCAAGGCAGCTTCATTGACCATGTTGGAAAGCTCGGCGCCGGAAAATCCCGGTGTGCCGCGCGCGAGGATCGAAAGATCCACGTCATCCGCCAGCGGAATCTTTCGGGTATGGACGCGGAGAATCTCTTCGCGACCGCGAACGTCAGGCAGCGGAACCACGACCCGGCGGTCGAATCGTCCGGGACGCAGCAGGGCCGGATCCAGAACGTCCGGGCGGTTGGTGGCCGCGATCAGAATCACGCCTTCGTTGGATTCAAAGCCGTCCATCTCCACCAGAAGCTGGTTCAGGGTCTGCTCGCGCTCGTCGTGCCCTCCGCCCAGGCCTGCGCCACGATGGCGGCCCACGGCGTCAATTTCATCGATAAAGATGATGCAGGGGGCGTTTTTCTTGCCCTGCTCGAAGAGGTCCCGTACGCGGCTTGCGCCCACGCCGACGAACATTTCGACGAAATCCGAGCCCGAAATGCTGAAGAACGGCACATTGGCTTCGCCCGCCACTGCCCGCGCCAGAAGGGTCTTGCCGGTTCCCGGATGCCCTACCAGCAGAACGCCCTTGGGGATACGTCCACCCAGCTTTTGGAACTTCTGCGCCTCGCGCAGGAACTCGATGATTTCCCGCAGTTCCTCCTTGGCCTCATCCACGCCGGCCACGTCCTTGAACGTGATCTTCTTCTGCTGCATTGAGAGCAGCCGCGCCCGGCTCTTCCCGAAGCTCAGGGCCTTGTTGCCGCCGGTCTGCATCTGCCTGATCATGATGAACCAGAGCACACCCAGCAGCAGGATGGGCGAGAACTGGAAAATCCACATGGGCCAGTTCGCCCCCTGGTTGTCCTTGAATGTGACTTTCGCTTTATTGGCATCCAGGGCCTTCAGCATCTCCGGATTGTTGGCTGGAACAATCAGGTGAAACTGTTCGTTCTTGTTGCGAAAATGTCCATGGGCCTGATTGTTGCTCTCAATCGTTACATCCAGGACATTCCCCTGGCTGACCTGGGACATGAAGTCCGAATAGCTGATCTCCTGGTCCTTGGCGCTGGTTCCGCCGCCCTTGATCATCTGCCACAGCACCACGGCGACCAGTACCAGTACAACCCACAAGACCACTGTTTTGAAAGTCGAATTCACTCAATACTCCTAAATGCCGGCCTCAAAATGACGCCGAAGCAGGCCCTTTCCGTGTATACCTATATAAAGACGCTCAAGACGCGGAAAATGTTCGCAATCCTTGGATTTTAGAGCGCAAACTGGCCATCCTATAAGATGCCGGACCGGCAGGCCCCGCTCTAAAACTTTGTACTTCCCATCAATTCTATACCCCTTTGGACGCCGGCAGAGGCGTAAAACCGCTCCCCCATCCGGTGAACCGGCCTGGGCGCCGGGCCTAGGGTTTGGCTGCTATATAGGGCAGGTTCCTGCCGATATGGGGGTCCCCCAGCCCATAGCCTACGACAAAATTGTCGTTCATCAGAAAACCAAAGTAATCAGGTTGCAGGGACATCCGGCGCGAAGTCTGCTTGTCCAGCAGTACCGCCAGTTTTACGCTGCGCGCCCCCCTTGCCATCAGGTTCCGGATCAGGAAATCACTGGTGATCCCGGATTGAATCAGGGCCTCAACCAACAGAACATCCTGCCCTTTCACGTCAACCTCCGGGCTGTAAAAGATCTCGGTAATTGGGCCGTCGCCTTGCGTGAACTCACCTTGAACGAACTGGCAGACCACGGGTATGTCCATCTCACGGACCAGATCGGCCATGAAAAGAAAGCTGTTTTCCAGCACCGCAACCATGTACAGGGTCCGGCCGCGGAAATCGTTCGAAATCTGGCGGGCCATTTCCTGAACGCGCTTCCTGATCTGGTCTGCCGATAGCAGCACCCGTGGATAGGCTTGTGACAGGCTGTTGCTCACGATGTCCCCGGTTTCTCCAATATTTCCTCGATCAATACTGCGTCGCCCTTGCGATGGGCGAAGGCTGCGGGCACCGGAAAGCCCCTCATCCACACAATCTGGCCTGCGTTCTCGATCACTGGCCAGGAGTGTCTTTCGGTGGGCGAGAGCGGCCGCCCCAGGCGGGCTGCCTGCAGCAATTCCTTTACTTTCTTTGGGGACTGGCTGTGCGCGGGAAAAAACCTATCGCCTGCACGCCAGTTCCTTACCTTCAGTTCGGATTCCAGAAGGCCGCGATCCAGCAACAGGGACGGATTATATCCCGAATTTCTCACACTTTCGGCAGTTATTATCCTCGCTCGGATGGCCGAACCTAATACAGAAACAGACACCTCACCCGGAACCGAAAGTGAGTAGCAGTAATTCGCCTTTGCTTCCTCCTCTGGTGACCAGCCCAGTTGGAGCTCCCGGTGCGTGCAGCGTGCCGTCACGCCTCCCGGCAGAAGCAGCTTCTTGCCCGCCGTTCGTCGCGCCGCAAAGCTCATAAGTTCTTGAATATGCTTGCTTTCCAGGGCTACTCCCAGCCTTGCCCCAAGCTTGTGGAGCACCTGCCGTTGCATTGCCGGATGCAGACCCTGGAACGCGCTCAGATCCACCGACCACACGCCCGCAGCTTCACCCGTGCTGGCCCGGCCGCTGCGGGTCGGCTTTCCTTCCCGCACCACCCGGGGCATCGCTTCCCTGAGTTCATGCTCCCAGTAGTCGGCTTCTGTCTGCGAAACCTCGGCCAGGTCGGCCAGCGTCTGCTTGACCGAAGGGTTAAACTCGCGCTCCAGCAGGGGCAGCAGGGTGTGCCGGACGCGGTTCCGTGTGTGCAGCAGGTCCTGGTTGGTCGAGTCTTCCCGCCAGC
>DATIWA010000220.1:0-9518 GCA_035465515.1 Candidatus Limnocylindrales bacterium
TGCCCAGCCGACGCACAAGCTTCGCGCCGAACTGCTGGCGCTGAACGGCGTGGGCCCGGAGACCGCGGATTCCATCCTGCTCTATGGCGGTAATCATCCCGTGTTCGTGGTGGACGCCTATACGCGCCGGATCCTGGAGCGCCACGGGATCATCACCGCCAAAACAAAGTACGAAGATATTCGCGCGATCATGGAAGAGGCGGTAAGCAGCGCCGAAGCCGCGTCGCTGGCGGTGGAACACGGGGCAGAGCCGCGGCATCCCGAGTCGCGCATGAGCCGAATGCCGCGCAGTGAACTGGCGCAGCATTACAACGAACTGCATGCCCTGATTGTGCGCGTGGGCAGCCAGTACTGCCGCAGTAATCCGAAATGCGAAGGTTGTCCGCTGAAAAACTTTTTACCTGAGAAAGCCAAGCAACAGGCCCGCAGGCGTTCCCATCGAATCTGACAAAACAAATCGAGATCGGGGGTAAAGCATGCTTCTGTTGTTAGCGATTATTCTTTTCCTCGCGTGGATCCTGGGCTATGTGGCCTTCCACGTGACCGTGGGTTTCATTCACCTTCTGCTGGTATTTGCCGTGATCGCGTTGATCTGGCACCTTGTGGCCGGCAGACGCGCCGCTGTTTGAGTGGACGGTTTTTTCAAGGAGACGCAGTGCCCGGGCTGCGTCTCTTTTCTGCCTACTTAGGGAATCCGTTCACTCGGGCCAGACTCCCAGAGCGGTCTTGCTCAGAATCTGCTCCTTGATTTCCGCGGGAAATGCCAGTTCCCGGAATTGATCAAGATTCTGTTTGATGTCCGGAATCCCCGGACTTGGCCAGTCCGTGCCGAACAGCGTCTTGTGCGCGATCTCTTCCAGGCGCGGGAAATAGGTCTTCAGCAGCCTGGGCGGAATTCCGCTGATGTCCAGGTGCACATTGCGATGGCGCCGCAGCAGGAAGAACGCCGTCTGCATCCAGATCGGGCGCCCGCCATGTGCCATCAGGATCTTCAGTTTGGGAAAATCCACTGCCACGTCGTCAAGGAAGATGGGGTCGCCGTACTTGTTGCGCGCCGCGGGAAAAATGGAAGTGCCGGTGTGCACCATCACCGGGATGCCGTTGGCCTCGGCCGCGCGATAGATCGTCTCCAGTTCCTTCACGCCGTTTAAATAGTCGTTGGCGTAGAGAAGCTGGTGCGGCGGGTGGACCTTGATCAGGCGGATGCCCAGGCGCACGATCTCATCCATGTCCTTCTGCACATTCAGGCTGTGGCGGGGATGCACGCTGCCACAGGCGATCAGCCGCCGCGGATTCTCCTTGCAGTAATTGGCCACCCACTGATTGACCTCATGGGTGAAGCCCATGGTCTCCGGCGCCACGTAATTGATGAGCACGGCGCGGTCCACCCCAATGGAATCGAGATACCCAAGCAGCGCCTTGGGATTGCGGCAGTACTCCAGGATATCGTCATAGTGGCCGCGCGCTTTCTTCATGACCTCGAGCGCCGCGGCCTTGAACATCTCAGCGGGTTGGATATGAATGTGGCAGTCAGTGATGGTCATGAGCAATGAGCGACTAGCTGCCAGCTCCAAACTGCCTGGAGCCAGTGCTTAGTATTTGGTATTTGACACCCGGCAAAACCAGCCCCGCGACCAGCCGGCATGACGGACACGAGATTACCAAGCCAGGCACGAACCACCAAGCACTAACTGCCGGTTGCCGCCGCGATCACCGCCCGTTTCGCGAACACCTTGACCATTTCGCGGCGGTATTCCGGCGTCAGAGCGGACGTGGTCAGCGGCTTGGCGGTCTTTCCCGCCAGTTCAGACACGACGGTCGCTGAGTGTTCATCAATTTTCTTGCCGATCAGCGCATGCTCCGCGCCCGCAACCAGCAGCGGCGCGGGATTCACCCCGGTCACGGCCATGCGCGCCGCCTCCACGGGACCGCCGTTCTGCTTCAAGGCCACGGCCACGCCGGCCAGCGGATAATCAATGGACCCGCGCAGGCGCAGCTTCATGTAGCTGCCCTTCCAGCCCGCGGTGGATTGCGGCAGAGAGATGCGCGTTACCATCTCATGGGGCTCCAGGCGCATGCGCGCGTCACCCTCATTGGTATAAAAATCCTTGATGGCCATGCGGCGGACGCCCACCGGTCCCACGATCTCTAGTTCGGCGTTCAGGCACAACAGCGCCGGGGCCGTATCGCCGGAGAAGGCCGCCCAGCACTTCCTGCCTCCGGGCGCGACGTGGCAGAGGTCGCCATCTTTCTTGATGCAGAACCCGCACGATCTGCGCCATTGCAGTGACTGGTTGTACCAGACGCAGCGCGTGTCCAGGCAGACGTTGCCGCCCAGCGTGCCCATATTGCGCAGGATGGGCGAAGCCACGGTCTTCACGGCCTCATGCAGCACGCGGTAATGGCGGCGGACGTACTCGGAGTCTTCGATCGCCGAAAGCGCGGTGAGCGCGCCGATCTCCACGCCGAATCCAGGCCGCACCTGGATGCCCTGCATCTCTTCGATGGCACGAATGTCCATCACGTACTCGGGCGCGAACAGCTTCTGCTTCATCGAAGGCAGCAGGTCCGTGCCGCCGGCAAGAATCTGCACGCGCTGGCTGTGCTCCAGCATGCAGGCCACGGCTTCCTCAATCGTGCGCGGGCGGAGAAGTTTAAACGATGGAAGACTCATTGATTTCCAAACCCGCCACGGAGGCGCAGAGGCGCAGGGAGCGGCAAAGGACAAGGTCTATTCACAGTTTGAAACAGCCTTGCGCTTTCGCGATCATTCTGAAGGACCAGATAAACCATTCTGAACTTTTTTCTCCGTGTCTCCGTGGTGAAATGTCTACGCTTCTTCATGCACACTGCGCCGCGCCGGGTCCTGCTCGTGCCGGTCCGGACCTTTGCCCTTGTACCAGAGCGATCCGCCATGCTCGCGGAAAGTCCTGGGGGCGGTAGGGTCGGCCCCGCGGGTAATCTCCAGCGCTTTGGCGTCCTGGTTCTTCCGCCGCAGCGCGGCCAGCACGCGCTCCGGGGTAAATGGCGCTTCACGCATCCGGATGCCCACGGCGTCATAGATGGCGTTGGCGATGGCGGGAATCGTCGCCGCCAGCGAGCCTTCGCTGGCTTCCTTGGCGCCGAACGGCCCTTCAGGATCCACCGACTCCACAATGATCGGCTCAATCTCCGGCGACTCGGTCGCCGAAGGCGACTTGTATTCCAGCATGCCGGGATTCATGAGCAGCCCGTCTTTCCAGACCATCTCCTCCTGAAGCGCCTGCCCCAGTCCCATCCAGACCGAACCGATGACCTGGCCTTCCACGGAAACGGGGTTCAAGGCCCGACCGCAATCATGCGCCGCCCAGACCTTGTGAACGGTGACTTCGCCGGTGTCAGTATCAACGCTGACTTCGGCCACCTGAGCGGAATACGAGTACGCGGGCGAGGGGCCAACGCCGGCGCCCTTGAAGGCTCCGCCGCGCGCCTCTTTGGGCGGAGCGTAGGAACCGGTGCCGCTGAGCGCGCCGGTGAAGTCAATGGCCGAGACCACGGCTTCTTCAAAGCTCATATGGTCTTTTGGCCCTTCATCCTTGCGCTTCTGCTGCAATGAACCGCGCAAAGTCTGGCCTTCCACGCGCCCGCTGACCTCCTGCACGCTGCCGCGGGGCGCATCTGCTTTCACTTCCGTGCCGGCGGGTTGGGCCGCAGACCGGGCAGGTTCGGGCGATCCGCGACGCCAGACCTTGTCATTGCGCATGATGACTTCTTCCGGCGTGCAGTTCATCTTTCGCGCCGCCGCGGCGGCAATCTTCTTCTTTACATCTTCCGCCGCTCGCAGTGAGGCGTTGCCGTTCATGAAGGTCACGCGGCTGGAATAGGAACCGATGTCAATCGGCGTGAGGTCGGTGTCCGCGGCGACAACTTTGATCCGGCCCAGGCTGATGCCCATCGCCTCGGCCACGATCTGGGCCACCATGGTGTCGGAGCCCTGGCCGATGTCGGACGCGCCCGTGTACACCACCACGCCGCCGTCGCGGTCAATCTTGATGTTCACCGTGGAGTGCGGCATGTCAGAGCGGATGATGCTGTTGGCGGCGCCGCTCACGTAGTGACTGCATGCAATGCCCAGCCCGCGCTTGAGCGCAAGGCGGCCTTTGCGGCGCTTCCAGTCGGAGCGCTCGACCACTTTTTCAATGCACTCCGGCAGGCCGTAGCTCTGCACGCGAAGGTTATTGACCGTGATACAGGGAGGCTTGAGCAGGTTGCGGCGGCGAATCTCCGCCGGATCAATGCCCAGGCGCACGGCCACCTCGTCCAGCGACGACTCAAAGGCAAAGCGGACATTGACCGTGCCGTGCCCGCGCATGGCGCCGCAGGCCGGCTTGTTGGTCAGCACGCGATAGCCGTCGTAGCGAATATTGGGAATGTCGTAAAGCGCTCCCAGCAATGCTCCGGAATAGAGGATCGTGACCACGCCGTACGAGCAGTAAGCGCCGCCATCCTGAATGACCCTGGCAGCCACCGCGGTCAGCCGGCCGTCTTTCTTTGCGCCGACCTTCATATCCACGATGGTGCGCGGACGCCCGCGATGCGCCCAGAAAACTTCTTCGCGCGTGTAGGTGATCTTGACCGGGGCCCTGGCTTTGCGCGCGGCCACCGCGGCAATGATTTCCAGGGGAATGACTTCACTCTTGCCGCCAAAGCCGCCGCCCACCAGCGGCTTGATCACCCTGATCTGCGACATCGACAGCTCGAGGACAATGGAGAGCTTGTGCTGAAGGTAATACGGCACCTGGGTGGAAGACCACACGGTCAGCCGGCCGGGCTGGCCGCTGAGCGAATCAATCTCAAACGAGGCCAGCGTGGAGTGCGGCTCCATCGCCGCATGCGTCACCTCGCCGGCGATGTAGCGGTGGTCAATGACCACTTCCGATTCGGCAAAGCCCTTTTCGGGGTCGCCGAAAACATGGTGATAGTCCTTCTCAATGTTGTTGGGCCGCTGGGGATGGATCCAGTCCTTCTCGGCCTTCATGGAGTCTTCCGGATCGAACCAGGCGGGCAGCAGCTCGTACTCAACGTCAATCAGTTCCAGGGCGCGCTCGGCAATTCCCTCGGTGGTGGCCACCACGCAGGCAACGTTGTCACCGACGTAGCGGACTTTCTCGACGGCCAGCGCGGTTTCGTCATGGCCTACGGGAAGAATGCCGTATTTGTTGGGCGCGTCGGGCCCGGTCACCACGCAGACCACGCCTTCCAGGGCTTCCGCGCGCGAGGCATCAATGCTTTTGATCTTTGCATGCGGATAGGGGGAATGCAGGATCTTGCCATAGAGCATTCCCGGCAGGGAAAGGTCGTCCGCGTACTTGCCCTGGCCGGTGGTCTTGCCCGCCGAATCAACCAGGGCCACGCGTTTACCGATAATGGAGAAATCACTCATATTTTGAGTCACGCTACAACCTTGCGGCGAGATCAGCGGCTTTGTTTCTCCGCCACAATCGCCGCTTTGATCGCCTGGTACATCTGGTTATAACCGGTGCAGCGGCAGAGGTTCCCGCTGAGCGCGCGGCGAATATCCTCTTCCGTCGGCTCCGGATTGTGGTCCAGCAGTGCTTTCACGGTGATCATAAAGCCCGGCGTGCAGTAGCCGCACTGAGCGCCGCCCCAGTCGCCATAAGCTTTCTGGATGGCGGCCAGAGCGCCGTGGTCGGCGATGCCCTCCACCGTGGTGATCTCCGGCGTGACCGGCCCGTTGGCCGCGGCGGACATGGCCAGCATGGTGCATGCCAGCGTGGGCACGCCATCCACCAGTACGGTGCAGGCGCCGCAGGAAGAGTCGTCGCATCCGCGCTTGGAGCCGGTAAGCTGCAAGTCGCGCCGCAGCACGTCCAGCAGCAGTTCGCTGGGCTCCGCCGCCAGCTCATATGTGCGCCCGTTCACCCGGAGTTCGATTAATTCTTTTTTCATACCTGGCTGCCAGGGGCCAGATCCTGGCTTTTAGTCTGGAACATTCCTGCCTTTATCAAAATTTGCTTACGACCAGAATAAATGTTTCAGAGGCCCTTATCCATCTCCGGGCTGCGCGCTTCTCCGCCCTCTCTCCGGGTTGCGCCGAAACCAGAAGGCAGCGGCTAATAGCCAAAGTCTGTTCCCGCCGCGTAAGCATGCTGCTTCACTGCCAGATCCGCCAGGCGCGTGCTGCCAAGCAGCCTGGCGTAGCCCTCGCGATCCGGCACCGCGTGGATCCACCTCTGCGCCCAGGCCGCGAAGGCGGCCGGCGTTTTTGTTTCCGCGTGGTATTGCTGGAAAAACGCATCGTCACGTTTGTAGCAGCCCTGCACCGGCGAAGGATGCGCGCCATAAGGGCACTCCACCACCGCCGACACCAGGAAGCCGGGAACCACCGTCCTATTCGGGTCGCTGGCGATGACCGCTTCGTCCACAATCTCTTCCGCGCAAACTATCACCTTCTTCGCCGCCCGCGACGCTTCCAGCATCACGCCGAAATTTCCCCAGCAGTGCGCGTTGCCATGTTTGTCCGCCCGCTGCAAATGGAGAATGGCCACGTCCGGCTGGATGGCCCGCACCGCCAGCAGCGTTTCCTTGGGCTCAAAGGGCGAGATGATCTGGTAAAAGAAATGGTTCCCCTGGGGCACATCACTGCCCATCGCCGTGCGCGTGGGCAGGAAGGGCACACCAAGCGCGCCCGCCTGCAAGGCCAGCGCGATGGAGAAGTTGGTCATGTTGAAGACCTTGAGTTTTTCGCCTGGCGTCCCCGGGTTCTCGACCTCGGCGGCATGGCGGAAGTTATAGGCCGAGCCCATCATCACATTGCCGGCCCAGGCGGCCACCACGTCGCGCACGCAGCCGGCGCCGATAAGCTGGTCAAACAGGATGTCGGATATGGGGCCGATCAGCCGCAGGTCGCGCTTCTTCTGCCGGATGATCTCATGCCCGGCGGCAAAGGGGATCATCTGCTCCAGTTGCAGTCCGAGGGCGATGCTGCCGCCGTCGGGCACATGCTGGGCGATGGCCTGGCTCATGGAGAGGATTTTGGACATAGCGTTACGACGATTGCCTTCGCCCTATTCTACAAGCAGGCGTTCGCACCGTCCGGTCCTGAGAATTTCCCACACTTTGATCGCAATTCCCGACCATCAAAGTCACCCGCGCTCTTAAGGCTGCCGGAGCGGGGTTTTTGACAGACCCGGCTACGGAATGGCAATATCGCGTCACGATTGGGATGCTTCGAAATACGCTAAAGCCGGGAACACCAGCGCCTGAGGGCGGAGCGCATTGGGTGCATCACTACCGGCATCGCGAGTCGCACCTGGTATGGATTGAGAGGGGTGGCGTATTGCCCCTCTGTCTGAAATGCGGCAACCGAGTCCGATACGAACGGGCCGTCACAGCCGATGTGATGTCAGCAACACCCCCCAGAATCGCCGATGACCGAGACCTGAGATCCGAGCCCGGCATACCGTAACCGGGACTGAAAGCTTCGAATTCGACGTGTCGCTGGATCGCTGGTTTCCAATTAATAAGGAGGAGGCAATTACCGAACGCCGGCCACCCCTGCCGCCTTTAGCGCCCGCCTCCAATAAATCATGATGTTTGCGGCCACCACCACAGCCGCGGCCGCAGTCAGCAACAGGGGCGGCACGTTGGGATAGACCAGCGCATCGAGGTAATGCAGCAGAAACCCGCCTTGATAGGGCGTGATGCCGGCGCGCAACTCGAGCCAGTTTTCAGCATAGGTCAGAGGACAGGTCCAGGGAAAGATCTCAATCAGCAGCCCCCACACGAAAGAGGCGATGTGCAGGCGGCGCAGCAGCGGACGCCCGCGGGTAAAAAGAGCGCCGAAGATCACCCATAGAATGAAGATCAAGTGAAGGGCAAGAACGAGGATGGAGATGGCGAGGTACATGGCGGGTTAACAGGCCCTGACCTTCGCATTGTCGCAGAAGTCAATGAAAAAGCGGCCACGCGAGGTAACCCTCGTGGGCATCAGCTCTGAAATTTTCGCGGCCTCGACGAAGCAAAATCCTCCCGCTGACGAGCGGCAGCCGAGTCCATCCGCAAGCACACGCGCAGGGGTTCCCTGAAGATGGGGGCTGCGCGCAAGCCCGGGTCGCGATTAAACGGTGTCTGGTAGATGCAAGGAGGGCTGGCCTGCGGACCGGCCAAATCCGGCGCCTGGTTCGCCAATAAGAAATGCCGCTAGCCTTCCCAGACAAAGGCGTCGAACTTGCGCCGCTGCTGGAAGCCGAGCTTGCGGTAAAGTTCCACGGCGCCGGCATTGGCTTCCGTGACCGTGAGGCTCAGGGCGAAGAAGTTGCGCGAGCGCAGTTCCTGGGTGCAAAGACCGATGAGCGATTCGCCGATGCGCCGTCCGCGGTGCTCCGGCAGCACGCAGACCTGGGTGATGTGGCCGACGTCGTCCCTGACCCGCGAACACAGCAGCAGGCCGGCGATGGAGCGCGTGGGTTTATGCAGGGCGACGAAGGAAGCATTGCCGTCAAAGATGCCGCAGCCGGGAAAACGCACAATGTTGTTCAGAAAGCGCAGCGAGCCGTTAAGGCTGCGATACTGATCGTTGATTTCCGAATCGATATGGCTGCGGTAAGAGGTCGTGATGACCGCGGCGGCGGGCTGGAAGTCCTGCTCCACCCAGCGGCGGAATTCAATGTCAGGAGACTGCGTGATCCGCGGAGACACGCCGGCACGCAGCGGCAGCATGAGGAAGAGCCGCGGGTACTGGCGAAAGCCTTCCGCCAGGAATGGCCCGCTGAGCATGCCTGAATCATGGGGAAGAAGCTGGGCCTCAATGCGATGGACCCCGGGCGAGCGTTGCAGGGTGTCAATCACATGCGCAGCCAGACGGTGCTCCACGCTTTCGCCCTCGATGGGGATGGAGTTATCGGCGTACAGGTCGCCGATGACGCCTTTGCTGCCTTCGTAGACAAAAAAAGCGTAGCCGCCCACGTGGCCGTTTTCGACAGCGGCATAGCCGGGAAGGATTTTGGAATCCACGTAGCGCAGGATCATTTCAGCCGAGGGCCGGTAGTCCCAGGACATCATCTCGGCCCAGACGCGGGTCTCGTGCTCCAGCAGAGGACGGAGGTGGTTTGAGTTGAAATGCCTGAGGTCGAGAATTTCCACGCCAAAAGAGTGATGTGTCCGGTGTGTTTCGATCGGGGTATGAAGGCCCATATCAACTTCCCTGCCGTCCGGATCTGCAGCGCAACGGCAGCGGTTTATGAGTCTAGCCTCGCTCCGCCCTTTGCGCAATCAGTCATGTACGCCGTGAACCAAAGCAGTAGGCACCAGCAATGTAACCGGCATCACTGACTATTGGATACCACAAAGAACTGCAAATGTTGCGGGGCAAATGTCGCCACGGAAACAGCTTTTCTGTCTCCCAAAAGGGCCTGGAGAGCGCCAGCGCTGCCCGCCTTCACAATCACAATGTGAGCTTGCGCCGGGACCCCGTCACGCTCATAGCGGAGGATGGGCTGGTTGAGGTAGAAATTCAG
>DATIWA010000221.1:0-2283 GCA_035465515.1 Candidatus Limnocylindrales bacterium
CGCAAGCATCTATGGACCGGGAACGTGCGGGTCGCCCTGTTCCTCGCCATTCTGGTGCTGGGATGGTGGATCGCCAAGACTGGCTTCCCTTCTGTTTACTGGCTCGGCGCATGCGCCGGCGCGTTTGTTGCGCTGGCAATCGTGCATCGCAGGATTCTGAGGGCAAAGAGCACTGCCGAACGCGCAGCCGCTCTATACCGGCGCGGCATCGCGCGGATTGAGGACCGCTGGGCGGGAGCAGGCGATACCGGCGAACAATTCCACGACCCGGAGCACGTGTATGCCGGCGATCTGGATATTTTTGGCGAAGGCAGTCTTTTCCAGTTGCTTTGCGCCGCCCGCACCCGCATGGGCAAGGAGAATCTGGCGAACTGGCTGACGCACCAGGGCACGGTGGATGCCGTGCTGCAAAGGCATTCAGCGGTGACTGAACTCGCCGCGAAACTCGATTTGCGCGAGGACCTGGCGGTTGCCGGCGAGAGCGACAACATCAACGCCGACCCGGCGAAGCTGAGGAACTGGGCGGGAGTGAATGTTGCGTTCAACGAGCGACTCCTCCGGCCGGTTGCGATGCTTCTGGCCGCCCTGAGCGTGGGCGCGCTGGGCTGGGCCATCGTGTCCTTCGCCCGCACAGGGAACGCATTCTGGACGCCTTTTCTTCTAAGCCTGATTGTGAACGGCTTCGTAGTCTTTCTGCTGCGGCACAAGATTGACAGGGTCCTGGGCGGCCTTGACCAGGCTTACCACAACCTCGAAGCCGTGGCTGCCATCCTGAAACGCCTTGAACAAGAGAATTTCGCTGCGCCGCATCTGCAACGGCTCCAGCAGCGTCTCATGGCGTCGGGGCGTCGCGCCTCTTATTGTATTGGCCGCCTGGATACGCTTTGTGACCTGGACGATTCCCGCCACAACATGGTGGTCCAGCTGCTGAACGTGCCTCTGCTCTACTCGGTGCAGTTGGCCTGCGCCCTGCAACGCTGGCGCAGAAAATATGGCCCATCCGTTGCGGGCTGGCTGGATGCGCTGGGGGAGATGGAGGCGCTGCTTTGCCTGGGAACGTATTCCTGGGAGCATCCTGACGATCCGTTTCCGGAATTCGCCGGTCCCGATGAACTACCCTCTTTCGCCGCAACGGCGATCGGGCATCCTTTATTGCCCGCGGCGCGCTGCGTGCGCAATGATGTCGCTTTCGGGGGGAACACTCAGGTGCTTCTGGTGAGCGGATCCAACATGTCAGGGAAAAGCACCCTGCTGCGCGCGATCGGAACCAACACCGTGCTGGCGTTGATGGGCGCGCCGGTCCGCGCCCAACGGCTTCGTCTCTCTGCCACTGCAGTGGCGGCTTCCATGCGTCTCTCTGATTCGCTCCAGAAGGGCGTCTCCCATTTTTATGCGGAAATCAGCCGCATCAGGAAGGTAGTGGACCTTTCAGCTTGCGGGCCTCTCCTTATTCTGTTCGATGAGATTTTGCAGGGGACAAATTCCCACGATCGGCGGACAGGCGCGGAAGGGATTGTGAAGACGCTTTTACGGAACGGAGCCATTGGGCTGGTGACCACGCATGATCTGGCGCTGACCGAGTTGGCGGAACGGTTCCCCGGCAAAGTGGTGAATGTGCATTTCCAGGAAAAACTGGAATCAGGCAGGCTTTCCTTCGACTACAGGCTCCGGGAGGGCGTGGTCACCACCAGCAACGGGGTGGAACTGATGAAATCAATTGGGCTGGATGTGTAAGGCCCAACCGCTTCCGGGCCGCAGCGATTGCCGGCGCCCTCTCTGCAAAACGCGATTCGCCTGTGCCCTACAGCCAGGGACACGGCTCCCGCAGATACAGGTACCATAGGACATATAGACAGTATTCATTGGTACATGTCCCTGATCATTAAAAATCCCCATATTTATAGGCCAAAAGTACTAATCCAGGACCTTTCAAAAACCGCCCTAAAATCAATCTAAACTGCTGAATAACATGGGTTTATCCCATTTTTAAAGAGCCACCCGGACGTATTAAGAGATTTAATACGCGGCTAATGTGCTTCTAACGCCCTCCGCAGAAAATCCGCTGAGCAGTGGAACTCTGGCTGGACTGTGTCACGGCAGCACAGGGGAACTGCTTCAGGGCAAACCGTCTAGGAGAAAAATAATGAAACCGTCTTCCGGGACCTCGGCTTTTCTACGGGTTTTCGTATCGGTCGTGGCAATCGTTGTCGCGCTCGGCTATTACGGCCATGTGCGCGCCCAGAGTGAGCGGTTGCCGGGGCAAGGGATGGTCATCCCGCTTCG
>DATIWA010000222.1:0-4550 GCA_035465515.1 Candidatus Limnocylindrales bacterium
TGGCCGCCATGGGCGAAGAGGCCGATGTCGAACTCCAGGCCGAGCAGGAGGAGATGGACCTCAGCGAACTGGAGAAATCCGCCGACGAGGCCCCCATTGTCAAGCTGGTAAATATCATCCTGAGCGATGCCTTGAAAAAAGGCGCCAGCGACATTCACATCGAGCCGTACGAAAAAGAATACCGCGTGCGCTTCCGCATTGACGGCGTGTTGCAGCACATCATGTCCCCGCCCATGAAGCTGAAGGATGCCATTACGTCACGCATCAAGATCATGGCCAAGATGGACATCAGCGAAAAGCGCCTGCCCCAGGACGGGCGCATCATGCTGAAAATGGCCGTCGGAGGCAGAAAGAAGCAGCTTGATTTCCGCGTCAACTGCCTGCCGACCCTCTGGGGAGAGAAGATTGTCCTCCGGCTGCTCGATAAGGAAAACCTCCGTCTGGACATGACCAAGCTGGGCTTCGAGCCGGAATCGCTGGAAAAATTCCAGCGCGCGGTGCTCAAGCCTTATGGCATGGTGCTGGTCACCGGACCCACGGGTTCGGGCAAGACCAATACGCTCTATTCTTCGGTTTCGCTGCTCAACAAGCCGGACACCAACATCATGACCGCCGAGGACCCGGTGGAGTTTCAGCTGCACGGAGTCAACCAGGTGCAGATGAAGGAATCCATAGGATTGAATTTTGCCGCGGCCCTGCGTGCCTTCCTTCGCCAGGACCCCAACGTGATCCTGGTGGGCGAGATCCGCGACTTTGAAACCGCCGAAATCGCCATCAAGGCGGCGCTTACCGGACACCTGGTGCTTTCCACGCTGCATACCAACGGCGCCCCCGAAACCATCAGCCGCCTGATGAACATGGGCATTGAGCCGTTTCTTGTGGCCACCGCGGTGCACCTGATCTGCGCGCAGCGCCTGGTGCGCCGCATCTGCAGCGAGTGCCGGGAAGAAGTCCCGCTGCCGCCCCAGGCCAAGATTGAGGCCGGGTTCACTCCGGAAGAAGCCAAGACGGCAAAAATTTACAAAGGGCGCGGCTGCACGACCTGCAACGGCACCGGCTATAAAGGCCGTGCCGGTCTGTATGAAGTCATGGAAGTGGACGATGAGATACGCGAACTCATCCTGATCGGCGCTTCGGCCGTGGAACTGAAGAAAAAGGCCATGGAACGGGGCATGATCACACTGCGGCGCAGCGGGCTGGTGAAGGTCAGGGATGGCGTCACCACCCTTGAGGAAGTTGCTCGCGAAACCATCCACTGAGAAATTTGATTCGGAAGCTTATTAACGGGGCCAACTGATGAACGTAACTCTGAGTGATCTGCTGAAAAAAATGCTGGACATGGCAGGAAGCGACCTCCACATAACCACGAACTCGCCGCCTCAGGTGCGCGTCCACGGGCATTTGCAGCCGCTGGACATGCCGCCGCTGACTCCCTCCGAGACCAAGCAGTTGGCGTACAGCGTCCTTACCGACGCGCAAAAGCACCGTTTTGAGGAGAACCTGGAACTGGATTTCTCCTTCGGTCTGAAGGGCCTGGCCCGCTTCCGCGGCAACTGCTTCAATCAGCGCGGCGCGGTCGGCGCCGTCTACCGCGTTATTCCTTTCGAGATCAAGACGTTTCAACAGCTCGCTCTGCCGGCCATCGTAGGCAAGCTTTGCGAAAAGCCGCGCGGTCTGGTGCTCGTAACCGGACCCACCGGCTCCGGCAAGTCCACAACCCTGGCCGCCATGATCGACAAGGTGAACACCGAGCGGCATGATCACATTATCACCATTGAAGATCCCATCGAATTCGTGCACCAGAACAAGAGCTGCCTGGTGAACCAGCGTGAGGTCCACTCTGACACCAAGTCTTTCAGTGACGCGCTGCGTGCCGCCCTGCGCGAAGACCCGGACGTGGTGCTCATCGGCGAAATGCGCGACCTGGAGACCATTGAGTCGGCCCTGCGCATTGCGGAAACCGGCCACCTGACCTTTGGAACGCTGCACACCAATTCCGCGGCCTCCACCATCAACCGTATCATTGACGTTTTTCCGTCGCACCAGCAGTCGCAGATCCGTGCCCAGCTCTCACTGGTGCTGGAAGGGATCCTCTGCCAGTCGCTGCTCCCCCGCGTCGGCGGAACCGGTCGCGTGATGGCAATGGAGATCCTCGTGCCCAACGCCGCGGTCCGGAATCTGATCCGCGAAGATAAGATCCATCAGGTTTACTCGGCCATGCAATCCGGCCAGGACCGGTTCGGCATGCAGACCTTCAACCAGTCGCTGGCAACACTTTACTTCCAGAAACAGATCACGCTGGAAACGGCTTTGCAGCGCTCTTCCATGCCGGACGAGTTGCAGGACATCATCAACCGCGGAGTGATTGCCGCCAAGGCAACCTCCGCAGCGCCTTTGCGGCGCTAGGAAATCAAACGCTCTCCCTTTGTTGGTAGGCAACAAGTACGAGAGGAGTCTTCGGTATGCCGGTATTTACATTTACAGGGACTGACGCTCAGGGGAAACGAATCTCCGGAGAGCGCCTGGCCGACAGCAAGGCCGCGGTCACCATGCAGTTGCGGCGCGAACGCATCACGCCCGGCGCAATCAAGGAAAAAGGCAAGGAATTTGCCCTGCCGAAGCTCGGCACCGGAACGGTCCCCATCAAGGACATTGCCGTCTTCTTCCGCCAGTTTTCCGTAATGATTGACGCTGGTCTGCCGCTGGTGCAATGTCTGGAAATCCTCGCCGCCAACCAGGAGAACCTCTTCTTCCAGAAGTGTCTCACTGGCGTGCGGACCACGGTGGAAGGTGGTTCAACGCTTTCCAATGCCATGCGGCAGTACCCCAAGATCTTTGACGATCTCACTACCAACATGATCGAAGCGGGCGAGGCCGGCGGTATCCTCGATACCATTTTGCAGCGCCTGGCCACCTACGTGGAAAAGAACGTCAAGCTGAAATCAGCGGTCAAATCGGCGTTGATTTATCCGGTTTCCGTTATCAGCATTGCCACTCTTGTCGTGGGCGCGCTGCTCAAGTTTGTAGTGCCCATTTTTGCCAACATGTTCAATAGCATGGGCGTGGACCTGCCCTTGCCCACCGCCATCGTGATCGGATTGAGCAAGTTTGTGGGCCGCTTCTGGTGGGTCTTTTTCCTCGCGCTCATTGTCTCGTTTTTCGGCATCAAGGCAATTCGCCGCGACCCCAAGGGCCGCTACGCGCTCGATAAATTCCTGCTGAACGTGCCTGTGGTCGGCAATGTGCTGCGCAAGATTGCCGTGGCCCGCTTTACCCGGACCCTCGGCACGCTGATTACCTCCGGCGTTCCCATTCTGGAAGGTCTGGCAATCACCGCAAGGACCTCCGGCAACGCCGTTCTTGAAGTGGCCCTGATGAAGGTGCGCAAGGCCGTGGAAGAGGGCCGCACCATTGTGGATCCGCTGAAGGAGAGCGGGGTGTTTCCCAATATGGTCACCCAGATGATTGGTGTGGGTGAAGCTACCGGCGCCATGGACGCCATGCTCCAGAAGATCGCCGATTTCTACGAGGATGAAGTGGACGCCGCCACCAAGGACATGCTCACGCTCCTGGAGCCTTTGATGATCGGCTTTCTTGGAGTCGTGGTCGGCGGTATCGTAATTTCGCTCTACATGCCGCTCTTCTCCATGATCTCAAAGCTCTCCGGATAGGGAGGACGGCTTATTTTTCATACGCGCGCGGCATAGAAACAGGCGGAGATGGGCGATACAAGATTCAACGAGCGGGCATGGCTGGCATGGCTGGTAAAAGTCCGTGTCATCATTATTTCATTCCTGCTCGCGGTTGAACTCCTCATTGTCAACCTGACCCCCAATAACGTCCCCATCCGCCTGTTCAACACCGTCATCGTTCTTTGGTTCACGGTTTCGGTGTTCTTCATCGTCCTGAACTCCCTCTGGCAGGAGTACAAACTCCAGGCCATCACGCAGATCTTTACCGACCTGGCATTCGTGACCGCCGTGGTTTACGCGACCGGCGGCATTGATACTGTTTTCAATTTCCTTTATCCCCTGGTGATCATCGTCGCCAGCATTCTGCTGCCCAGGTACTGGTCGTATCTGACGGCGGCAGTCTCTTTTATTCTCTTTGGCACGCTGCTGGAACTCAGCTACTTTGACAAGCTGCCCTCGTTTCAGACCTCTTCGCGCGGCGATTCCAACTCCCTGCTCGCGGTCATCCTGATCAATTTCTTCGCCTATATGGCTGTGGCGCATCTTTCGAGCATGCTGATGGCCAAGCTGCGCCAGGCCGGTATCGAACTCCAGGACAAGAGCGGAGAGTTGCTCAGCCTTCAGGCCTTGCATGAAAACGTCGTCCATTCCATTCGCAGCGGTCTCATCACCACTGACCTGGAAGGCCGCGTCACCCTGCTGAATGCGCCCGGCCAGAAGCTTCTGGAGCGGGCGCCATCATCGGTATATGGCAGGTATGTTTCGGAGCTTTTCCTGGATCGTCTGCCGCATCTGGAAACCTTTTCCGCGCAGGGCGAGGTCCGCGGCCTGACCCCGGCCGGAACGGAAAAGACATTC
>DATIWA010000223.1:0-5173 GCA_035465515.1 Candidatus Limnocylindrales bacterium
CCTTGGCCGCACCACGCTTACCAGGGGGGAGGTATTCCTGGCGGGCAATCGTTACGTGCTGCAAAGCGGGACCCTTGATTTTCTCAACCCCGTACGCACGGCCCCGGTCGTCAACATTCATGCCAGGACCACGATTGACCAGTACAACATCACACTCAACATTGATGGGCCCATTGAGCGGCTGCATACCGAGTACACGTCGGACCCCGCTCTGCCTCCCGTGGACATCATTAACCTGATTGCTTTCGGCAAGACCACGGAGGCGGCCGGCGCCAATCCCGCGCCCACGGGCGCCATGGGCGCGCAGTCTCTTATCGCGCAAGGCATCAGCAGCCAGGTGAGCGGCCGGATCGCCAAGTTTGCCGGCATCTCGCATCTTTCCATCGATCCTGCCCTCGGCGGCAACGGCCAGGACCCGGGAGCGCGCATCGCGGTTCAGCAGCGCGTCACCAGCAATCTGTTTGTGACCTTCGCCACGGATGTCACCTCAACCCAGCGCCAGGCCATTGAGGTGGAGTACCAATTGAACCGCAGGTGGTCCGTAAGCGGTGTGCGCGACCAGAACGGCGGTTTCGGAGTGGACGGCCACTTCCACAAGGACTTCTAAGCCGGGCGGTGCGCGCTTCTGACTCGGCCATCTAGGAGGCTTTTTCGCCTTCCGCGGTTTCGTTTTCCAGGGCGCTGAAGAAACGTCCGGCCATCATATTGGCTGCGCCCTGGACCATACGCTGGCCCACGCTGGCCAGCAGGCCGCCAAGATGCACGTCGCCGGAATACTGAATCGTAGTTGCTTCACCATCCGGCGAAAAGTTAAGCTCTCCTGATCCTTTCACGAATCCCGGCTGGCCCTTGCCATCCACCACCAGCTTGTAATGTTCCGGACGGCGCAGGTCCTGAAGTGAGACCGTGGCGGTGAAAACGCCTTTCACCGGTCCCACGCCGGCGGAAAGCCGCGCGCTGTACTGGTCGTCTCCGGTCTTTTCCAGTTGTTCGCAGCCGGGAATGCATTTCTGGAGAATCGCCGGGTCGGTCAGCGCGTCAAAAACGCGCTCCCGCGAAGCATGGATCGTCTGTGTACCCTCAATCTTCATGGCATTTCGTAATCCGGTAATCCGGCAACTGAGCAATTTCTCTGGCGATTTGTAAATTCCCAAATCGCAAAATTGCCCAATGATCAATGACCAATGACCAAATTTCTATTTCGCCCGCCCTGCCGCCGTTTCCAGGGCCCGCCGCGTATAGACCTGGGCCAGGTGCTTGCGGTACTCGCCGGTGGCGAACAGGTCTGAGTTTGCTTCCACGCCGTCGGCCACGTGATTGGCCGCGGCGGCAAGCGACTTGGCGTCAAGTGAAGCGCCTTTCAGCGCCCGTTCCACCCCTCCGGCGCGATACGGCTTGGGCGAAACTCCGGTCACGCCAACGCCGCAAGCGCCGCACTTGTTGCCTTCCGCCGTAAGGCTCACCGCAATCCCCACCACGGCAAAGCCCGACGCGGGATGGCGGAACTTCATGTACGCCTGCCCGGTATGGCTCCTGGGTACGGCAAAGCGGATTTCCTTGAGCACTTCTCCCGGCTGAAGCGCGGTGGTCAGCATGTCCACGAAAAAATCGTCGGCTTTGATCACGCGCTCGCCTTTGGCGCCTACTGCAACCATCTCGGCATTCACTGCGATAATGGCTGCCGGCCAGTCCGCTGCCGGATCGGCATGCGCCAGGCTTCCGCCGATTGTGCCTTTGTTGCGCACCTGCATGTCTCCCAGGTGCGTGGCCGTTTCCGGCAGCAGAGGACAGGCGCGGCGCAGCAGATCAGAGGTCTCGATCTGGAAATGCGTCGTCATGGCGCCGATCCTGATCTGGCCGCCCTCTTCCTTGATATACGCAAGATCTTTGATCTTGCCGATATCAATCAGCACCTTGGGCTGCATCAGGCGCAGCTTCATCGCCGGCAGCAGGCTGTGGCCTCCGGCCAGCAGCTTGGCGTCGTCTTTATGTTTGGCCAGGAGAGAGACTGCTTCGTCCAGGCTTTTCGCGGTGATGTAATCAAAATTCGCTGGAATCATGGTCTCCTCCTAGGCGGCCCCTGCTTTGCCTTTGTTGATGATGCGCCAGACATTTTCAGGCTTGATCGGCATATCCAGATGGCGAATGCCGAACGGAGCCAGCGCGTCCACAACCGCGGCGACAATCGCCGGCGTGGCCCCGATGCTTCCCGCTTCGCCCACGCCTTTCACGCCCAGAGGGTTCACCGGTGACGGCGTCTCGGTCGAGTCCAGCTCGAACCATGGAAGCATGGCGGCGCGCGGCACCGCGTAATCCATCAGCGTGCCGCTCACCAGTTGGCCTTGGTCGTCGTAGACGACTTGTTCGTACAAGGCCTGGCCCAGCGACTGCACTATGCCTCCGTGCACCTGCCCGTGCACCAGCAGCGGGTTGATCTGTTTGCCGCAGTCGTCCACGGCAATGTAGCGCTGGAAGTGGATCTCGCCGGTTTCGCGGTCAATCTCCACCACGGCAATGTGCGTGCCGAAGGGGAAGGTGAAATTCTTGGGCTCGAAGAAGTAGGTGGCGGAAAGCCCCGGCTCCATGTCCGGCGGCATGCTCTTGGCCAGGTGTGCCGCCAGCGCCACTTCCTGAATCGTTATGCTCTTGGCCCCGCTGGTGAACTTGCCATCGGCAAACGTGACCGTTTTGGCGTCCACTCCGAGCAGGTGCGCGGCCAGGGCCGTGGCCTTGGTCTTGAGCTTTTGCAGCGCCATATACACCGCCGTGCCGCCCACCGCCGTGGCCCGGCTGCCGAATGTGCCGATGCCGTACTGCACAATGGACGTGTCGCCGTGGATCACCGTAACGTCATTCACCGTGACCCCCACCTCATCGGCGGCAATCTGCGCGAACGACGTTTCCTGGCCTTGTCCATGCGGCGACGATCCGGTAAGGACCGTGACTTTGGCTGTCGGCTCGATTCTTACCGTGGCCGATTCCCATCCGCCCGCGGGCAGCGCCGGTGAAGGTCCCATGGCGCATATCTCCACGTAGGTGGAGACGCCAATCCCGATCAGCCGGCCTTCGTTGCGCGCTTTTTTCTGTTCGTCGCGCAGCTTGGTGTAGTCAACCATCTTCAGCGCCTTGTCCAGCGCCGCCTGGTAGTTGCCGCTGTCATAGAACAGGCCGGTGGCAACTTTGAATGGCTGGTCGCCGCCAAACGGAGCAGGGAAGTTCTTGCGCCGCACCTCCACCACATCCATTCCCAGTTCCGCCGCCACCAGGTCCATGGCTCGTTCGATCACATACGTGGCTTCCGGACGGCCGGCGCCGCGATACGCGTCGGTGGACATCCGGTTGGTGAATGTTGAGGTCACGTTCATCTGGATGGCGGGAATTTTGTAGCAGCCCGAGAGCATCAAGCCGGTAAGCGTTGGGATGGCCGGCGTCAGCAGTTGGAAGTAAGCGCCCATGTCGGCAAACACGTTGTAGCGAAAGCCGGTGATGGTGCCGTCTTTCTTGCAGCCGATCTCGATGTAGCCGGTCTGGCCGCGGCCATGAATCGTCGCCTGGATGTTCTCCCGGCGGCCTTCAATCCATTTCACCGGACGGCCGAGTTGCATCGAAGCCCAGCCGATCATTGCTTCTTCCGCATAAACGTTCAGCTTGGAGCCGAAGCCCCCGCCCACTTCCGGCGCAATCAGCCGCAGCTTGTTCTCCGGCATGTTCAGCATGATGGCCACTTGCGTGCGCGCCAGGTGGGGGATCTGCGTGGACGTCCACAGAGTAAGCTCCTGCTCGCCGGGATAATAGCGCGCCAGCACGCCGCGCGGCTCCATGGCAATGGGCGCCAGCCGCCGGTGCAGGATCTTCTGCTTGACGATCTTGTCCGCCGACTTCAGCGCCGCCTCAATGTCGCCTTCGCCCGCCGTCAGCTTATAGGCGATGTTGGTCCCGAACTGCTCGTGGATCACCGGGCTCTTGGGATCGGCGGCCTGCTCTTCATCCATGACCGGAGGCAGTTCCGCGTAGTCCACCTGGATCAGTTCCGCCGCGTCGCGCGCAGTGTATTTGTTCTCCGCGATCACCACCGCCACCGGATGCCCGACCCAGTAAACCTTGTTGATCGCCAGCACGCGATGGTCCGGGACTTTCATCTCCGGGATGGCCGCGCCGCACGGCACCGGGCCGATTTTTTGCGCGATGTCTTTTCCCGTGTACACGGCCACCACGCCGGGCAGCTTCAACGCGGCGCTGGTATCAATCTTGCTGATCCGCGCGTGCGCGTAGATGGAGCGCAGGAACGCCGCATGCAGCGTGTCCGGCAGCTTGATGTCGTCAACGTAGTGGGCCAGCCCCTGGATCATCCGGGGATCTTCCGTGCGCTTTACGCTCTTGCCGATATATTTTTCCGCCATGCGTCCTCCGTTAACGCGCTGCCGCGACTGATGTGGACTTCATCTTCTTCGCGGCGCACTGCACCGCCTGGACAATATGCTGGTATCCCGTGCAGCGGCAGAGGTTCCCCTCCAGCCCATGCCGGATTTCTTCTTCCGTGGGATCGGGATTGCGCTGGAGAATCTGCGCCGCCGCCATGATCATGCCCGGCGTGCAATAACCGCATTGCAGCCCGTGGTGCTCCCAGAACGCCTGCTGCACCGGATGCAGCGTGCCGCTCTGCGCCAGACCCTCAATGGTCGTCACCGTGGACCCATCGGCCTGCGCCGCCAGCACGGTGCACGACTTCACCGCCTGCCCGTCCACCATCACCGTGCACGCTCCGCACAGCGAGGTCTCGCAGCCCACGTGCGTGCCGGTCAGCCCCAGCACGTCTCTCAGGTAGTGGACCAGCAGCGTCCGCGGCTCAATCTCGCTCTGGTGTGTGGTCCCGTTCACTGTCACACTGATCTTCTTCATCCAGCACCTCTCAGCAGCAGTTCTCTTACGGCAGGAAGCAAAACATCTTAGCAGCCCGGTGTGTTCCGGGAAGAGTAGAGACGAAAACGTTAGAAATTGTACGCCTTTTTATGTGCGCATGTCGGCGAAGCGGAAAACCTTGCCGGTGAGAAACGCTGACTGTCAGACGAGTTTGCTTTTCCGGTCCCGCCAGATTCGCGCGATCAAAAACTTTCGTTGGCGATTCTGTGCTTTTCCGGCGCGGCGCGATTTTTGGCGACTCGGGCAATGTTGA
>DATIWA010000224.1:0-4174 GCA_035465515.1 Candidatus Limnocylindrales bacterium
GTGCAGAAACTTGATATGGAGCAGCTTGTGCGTCAGAGCATTGAACGCTCCCCCATGGCCCAGCGGCGCATGGAGGGGCTGTCTCCGGAGCAGCGCGAGCGCGGCATTGCCCTGCAAACCACCATCACCAAGGTCACCTTCTTCATCTCCCCGGTGTTCTTCCTGATCCTCGGATTATTGGTGGCCGCCATTCTCATGGCGGTATTCAATTTTGGCTTCGGGGCAGAAGTCTCTTTCCCCAGCTCGCTGGCGGTCACGTTCTACTCTTTTCTTCCGGGAATCGTGGGTGCAGTCTTGCTTGTCGTGAGCCTGCTGGTCAGCTCCGACCCCAACTCCATTGACTTTGCCTCCGGCAATCCCGTTGCCACCAATCCCGCTTTCTTTATGGATTGGGCTTCTTCCAGCAGATTCCTCTATTCGCTTGCCTCCGGTTTGGATGTGCTCCGCATCTGGGAGATTGCCCTGCTTGGGCTGGGATTTTCCATCGTCTCCTCCTCTCCCAAACGTAAGCTCTCGGCGGGCACCGCCATCACCACGGTTTTCGTGCTTTACGCGGTTTATGTGCTCGGACGCGCGGCCCTGGCGGCTGCCTTCTGAGCTCCGGAAGAGAGCTGCTCGTCGGACAGGGAAAAAGCCGTTCGCCCAGGAAAATCAACCATTTACTGCTCTCCCTGAGCAAACATCGGGAGGGTATGTTCTAATAAGCTGTTTACCACATGCCAGAAGCCACCACCAGGATACGGCGGCGCCTCAAAGCCGCAAGCCGCATATACAGGGAAATCAGGATGATCGCCAAAGGCCTGGCCTCCAGGGACCATCCAATCCAGGTCCATATCATCCCCATGCGGCGCTGCAATCTTTCCTGCGCTTACTGCAACGAATACGACGATGTCTCCCAGCCCGTGCCCCTGGAAGAGATGTATCGCCGCATCGACAAGCTGGCAGAACTCGGCACCACCATTGTGATGATCTCCGGCGGGGAGACCCTGCTTCACCCTCAGTTGGACGAAATCATCCGCCGCATCCGCTCCCATGGCATCATCGTCGGCCTGATCACCAACGGCTACCTGCTTACTCCGCAGCGTATCCAGCAACTCAACGAGGCCGGCCTCGACCATCTCCAGATCTCCATTGACAATGTTCAGCCCGACGAAGTCTCCAAGAAGTCATTGAAAGTCCTGGACAAGAAGCTCCAATGGCTGCGCGAGTACGCCGAATTCCACGTGAACATCAACTCCGTCATCGGCGCCGGAGTCAAAAACCAGTGGGACGCCGTGACCATCGGCAAACGCGCCGTCGAGCTTGGCTTCTCTTCAACCGTTGGCCTCATCCATGACGGCACCGGCCAGCTTAAGCCGCTCGGCGAAGAGGCGCAGGCCGTATTCCAGGAGATGAAAAAGCTGGGCAAGCACAGCTACGCCCGCTTCAACTGGTTCCAGAACAACATCGCTCAGGGCCTGCCCAACAACTGGCGCTGCCGCGCCGGATCGCGCTACCTCTACATCTGTGAAGACGGCCTGGTCCACTACTGCTCCCAGCAGCGCGGTTATCCTGCCATCCCGCTTTCTGAGTACACCGTGGAGGACATCCGGCGCGAATACTCCACACAAAAATCCTGCGCGCCCAACTGCACCGTCTCCTGCGTGCACCAGACTGCACTGCTGGACTTCTGGCGCGGTCCCCAGACTGCGCCCTCGCACCAGATCTTTCGTCCCGCCGCGCAGCAGCCTCAACTCGTGCAGCTTGAAGTCCGCAACGAAGAATCGGCCATGGCGGACTGACCTCCCGACGCCTTTTTCATAGAGCGAATCTAAGGGCCATCTAAATCAACTTATGGATTGAAAGCTGCTCCTCCGTAGGTACAATCTGGGCATGTCTGCGCGTCTCAGATGGTTGACCTGCGTCGCCATAGCCACCCTGCCTTTCCTCCCCGCGCTGAGCCATGCTCAAAGTAAGTCGCCGAAATCCGGTTCTTCTGATCCCTCGCAGCAGGCGGCGATCATTGAGGATGTCCGGACAACCGTCCGGTTTGAGGACGATGGCGCCAGCCAGGAAACCATGCGCCAGCAGGTGAAAATTCAGAGCGAAGCCGGCCTCAAAGAGTACGGCATCATCACCTTTGGCTTCATCGCCGGCAGCCAGTTCAGCATAGACACCGTTGAGGTCCACAAGAAGGACGGAACCATCGTCAAGGCCGGCCCGGCGAACACGCAGGAAGTCACTCCGGAGATCAGCCGGGTTGCGCCCATGTACAGCGATATCCGGCAGAAGCAGGTCACCGTGCCCGGGCTTGCCATTGGGGACGAAGTAATTTTTCAGTACACCACGCGCAGAGCGGCGCTCGTACCCAACCAGTTCTGGTTCCAGTACTCATTTGCCAAAACGGCCATTGTTCTCTCCGAATCCGTGGAAGTGAACGTTCCCACCGCCCGCAAACTCAAAATGCATTGCCAGCCTGGATACAAGCCGGTGATCTCGGAAAACGGCGACAGGACGATTTACCAGTGGCATGGCTCGAATGACAAAATCCAGGACCCGGAAAAGCTGCAGCGAGAGAAGCAAAAAGCCGTTCTCGGCGGCAATGCTCCTCCGCCATCTCTGGAGCTCTCGACTTTCGAAAGCTGGGCGGAGATCGGGGCGTGGTATTACGGGTTGGAGCACGACCGCGCCACGCCGTCGCCCCAGGTCAAGAGCAAGGCCCTGGAGTTAACCAAAGGACTCGACACGCCGGAAGCGCGCGTCAAGGCGCTCTACCAGTTTGTCTCCTCCAACTTCCGCTATATCAGTCTTGATTTCGGCATCGGGCGTTACCAGCCGCACGCCGCCGACGAAGTGCTTGCCAACGGCTACGGCGACTGCAAGGACAAGCACACTCTTCTCGCGGCCCTGCTGCAGGCGGTCGGCATTCAGGCTTTTCCCGCCTTGATCAGCACGAATCGTCAGCTTGAGCCCGAAGTGCCCTCGCCCGCCCAGTTCGATCATCTGATCACCGCCGTGCCCCTGGGCAAGGAGCTTACCTTCCTGGACACCACCGCTGAGGTCGCGCCCTTTGGAATGCTGCTCTCCCCCTTGCGCCACAAAAAGGCCCTGGTGGTCAGGGGCCAGACAGCCGCCGATTTTGTGGAGACGCCCGCAGACCCGCCCTTCCTTGCCGAAGAAGTCTTTGAATTGAACGGCAAGATAAACGATGCAGGGACGCTGGAAGCCGAAGTCTCTTACTTCCTGCATGGCGATACTGAAGTCTTGTTCAAAAATGCCTTTCTCCAGGCCCCGCCCGCCAAGTATAAGGACATTGTTCAGTTCATCTCTTACACTGGCGGTTTCGGCGGGGACGTAAGCAATGTAAAGGTAGACGGGCTGAACGCGGGCGATACCGGCCTGCGAATTACCTACCATTACCATCGCCCCGATTACTTCGATTTCCACGATGATCCACCCAGGCACTCGTTGCCCCTGGCCGGCAGCCATCTACAGAAATGGGGAGACGACGAGGACACAGTCCGGTTGTACACGGCTCCGGGAGAAATTACTTACAAGTGCAAGGTTGAGCTCCCCGCGGGAGTTACGGTACAGGCGCCGCTGCCCATCAAGCTGAATCGCGATTACGCGCAGTATGAGTCCAGCTATTCGGCCGAGAAAAACGTTCTGACCGGAGAGCGAAGAATCAAGATTGTCAGCCCGGAGGTCAGCGGCAACCATCGTCAGGATTACGAGGCTCTCCGGCGCGCGGTGGAAGCGGACGAGGGTCAGGAAGCCGTCCTTCGCCTGCCCGCCGGCTTCGCCGCCAAGCCGGGCGAGGTTTCCGCCAACGATCTGGATGAGCTGATGCAGAGGGCGGAAATCGAGTCTCGCCAGCGCGAGTACGCTGACGCCCTGGCCGACTTGCACAAAGTGGCTGAGAAGGACCCGAAACACAAAGGCGTCTGGACCAAAATGGCAATGGTGGAAGGCTATATGCGCCATTACGACCAGGCGATCAAAGATTTCGAGAAAGCCATTCAGCTTGACCCCTATGACGCTCAGGCGCATGCGGAGCTTGGCGCAGCCTATCTGTCCATTCAAAAGGGCGGGCAGGCAGTGGACGAACTCAAAAAATCGCTGGAGATTGATCCCCTCAGCCATCGCGCCCACTATCTGCTTGGCTGGTACTACGCCATACAGAAGCAGGATTACG
>DATIWA010000225.1:0-2470 GCA_035465515.1 Candidatus Limnocylindrales bacterium
GCCAAAAAGGCTGATGCGGAAGGTTACGCTTATGTGGCGCATCTCTTCCGGGCCGCGTCCAAGGCTGAATCCATCCATCGGGAATCGCATAAGCAGGCGATCCTCGCCTTGGGCGGGAAGGTTCAGGACTTCAAACTGGACGAAGTCAAGCCGGGCACCACGGCGGAAAATCTCCAGGCCGCCATCAAGGGCGAGAGTTACGAGCGCGACACGATGTATCCCGAATTCCTCAAGCAAGCCAGGCAGGATGGAGCCAAGGAAGCCGTGCGGACTTTTGTCTATGCCCAGAAAGCCGAAAAGGAACACGCCAGTCTTTACCAGGCCGCCCTGGATAATCTGGGCAGCAAGCCGGCCAACGTGATGTTCTATGTTTGCAAGGTCTGTGGCTTCACGGTCACCGCCCTGCCGGACAAAAACTGCCCGTCCTGCCGGGAACCGGTGAGCAGCTACGAAGAAGTTAGCTGATTCGCAACCCTCATTCTTTAAAACCAATTGTGAGGTAATTATGCCCGCCCTCCCCGATCCATTGCACCCGGCGATCATTCATTTCCCGGTCGTGCTGATTCTGCTGGGAACCTTCGTGGCGTTCGCCGCGATTTTCTGGCGCAAGCACCATGTGCCCATCCTGGCGGCGGCCATGCTTACGTTTGGCGCGCTCGGGGCGTGGGTCGCGGTGCAAACCGGCAAATCCGACGGCGGTCTGGTGCTCGGCCTGTCGTCCCAAGGCGAAGCGCTGCTGGAGGCACATGAGAACTGGGGCGAGCGCACGCTGACCATTGCGGCGTTCGCGGCGGCGGCGGCCATCGCCTCGCTTGCCTTGTTTCGTTTCCCGCGGCTGGCGCGGGCGGCGGCGGTGGCGGCGGCCTTGGTCGCCGGCGCGGCCAGTTATGGCATTTACGAAACCGGCCACCGGGGCGGCGCACTGGTGTTCCATCATGGAGCCGGTGTGAATCCCATTGCTGCCGACCAGCCGGTTGAAGGAACGGCGGGCATCACGTCCATTCCCAAACTTGCCGGGGAGGAAAATCACACGGGGGACTTAGCGGCCTGCTTTGGACTTTTCTCAAGCGCAGGTTGGTGACAGAATGTCATGTGAAAGGACAGAGCCGGCTGCCATGAAAATTTTGCTCGCCGAAGACGACCTGAAACTGCTGCGTCATCTCGCCGCCGGACTGCGCGAAGCTGGGCACACCGTGGACTGCGCACAGGACGGCGCCGAGGCCCGTTGGGCGGCAGAAAACAGCGAATACGATGCGCTGGCGCTCGACATCATGATGCCGCAACTCGACGGCGTGACGCTGGTGCGGGGTTTGCGGCGGCGCGGATTGACAGCTCCGATCATCTTCATCACCGCCCGCGGCGAGGTGCGTGATCGCGTGGCCGGACTGGACGCCGGGGCGGATGATTACCTGGTCAAACCCTTCTCCCTGGATGAATTGCTTGCCCGCTTGCGGGCGCTGGCTCGTCGTCAGCGCGGCGGAACCACGCACCTGTTGCGCGTCGGTGATCTGGAACTCGACCTGACATCGCACACCGTGCGTCGCGGCCAGCAGGAGATTGAGTTGACCAATCGCGAGTTCGCTTTGCTGGAATTTCTGGCTCAAACCTCGCCCAAAACCGTTTCCAAAACGGCGATTGTGGAATACGTCTGGGACCAGCATTTCGACGGCGGCACCAACGTGGTCAATGTCTATATCAACTATCTGCGCTCCAAGATTGACCGTCCGGGTGAAACGTCACTCATCCGCACCGTGCGCGGCGTGGGTTTTGCGCTTGCAGCCCCCGACGCACCATGAAATCACTGCGCACGCGTCTCACGCTCTGGTTTGGCATCAGCCTGCTGGTGGTCGTGGTTGGTTTGATGCTGGCCGCCCACTGGCACCTTAGTTACGAGTTGCATCAGGAAAAATGGGAGCGCACGCATCCGGCCAATCCCGACTGGGTGTTGCATGGCAGCTTCACGGACCAGGAGGTGCATGACATCCTCGGGGAACTGGCGGAATTCTGGCTGATGGTTGCCATCCCGCTGGTGGGCCTGGCGCTGGGCGCGGCATATTTCATCGCCCGCCGCTCAACCCGGCCGATTCACGAGATCAACCGGCAGTTGGATCAGCTCGGCGTGGCGACGCTTTCACAGCGAATTCAAGCCACCGACGCCGACCCGGAGATCGGCCAGTTGGTGGGCCACTTCAACCATCTTCTGGACCGGATGGAAATCTCGTTCACCCACCTGCAGGATTACACCGCGCAAGTGGCGCATGAGCTTCGCACGCCGCTCCAGTTGTTGCGCCTGCGGATTGAAGCCGAGGCCGTGACCATGAACCCGGCGCTGGCCGAGGAATTGCAGGAAGAAATCGCGCGGCTGTCCAACTACGTGGAAACGGCGCTGGCAATCGCCCAGGCTGAACAAGGCCGCCTTGAACTGACGCCGGAGACCATCGGTCTCAAGGCATATCTTGCCGACATCCTG
>DATIWA010000226.1:0-5008 GCA_035465515.1 Candidatus Limnocylindrales bacterium
GAAGATTGATTGCAAAGGCGAAGCCGTCCCTTCCGTGGTGCGGATGATGGAGCAACTGCAGGGTCAATGAGTGTAATGGCGATTTCCCGACTTCCCCGAATGGTCAAATGTCATTGATTCTTTGGAACGGTCTGGTGCTCAGAGAGAAACTTCTTGCGACAGGCCAGCAGGGGAGAAGGCTCACCTGCCGCAGGCGCGGAAGCTGTCAATGGCGCGCCCAGTGAGAGGACGCCATCGACCTTTCCAAAAGGCGCCAGGCCGGGACCAAGAAATACCCCGTAAGGCCTTTTTGGGTCCTTGTCCGGAACTCCGCCCTTCTGGGGGCCGCAGCCGTCCGCTGTGGAATCCGACCATGATTCTCCGCCCCTGTCTGTCACTTCGAGACTCAGGATTTCTTTGGGGGGAAGATACATAGCCGCCAGACTGTAGCCACGTTTCGACGCCTGCATGGCGTGGAGGTTCCCTGTGAGGATGAGCACCAGGCTATTGGGTTTTGTCGGACGCAGCGAGAGCAGGGCGTGTGCCATTGCTTCTTCGCGTGGAGCAGCGGCGGGCGGTCCTGCATAAGGCGCATCGAATGCAACAACCTTTAAGCCAGGGTGGAGCCTGCGAAGCTCTCGCAAAGAGACCAACAGCCGCAGCATCGCTTCGCTCCCTCGCCCGTCCGGAACCTCTTTCCAGCCGGGCAACTGGAGCAGCGATTCCTGGGCGGCTGAAAGGTGTCTGGCTGTGAGAATGTTATCCAGAGCGGCCTGCTCGCTGGTTGGACGCTCTAACGCGACGGTGACGTGCTTTCCCTGGGCAATGGCGTTACAGACAAGATCACGAAAAGCGGCGGGAGTTTCATTCGAACCGTGCAACTCGCCGATGAACACCCAATGCACGGAAGCCTTCGACCATATTTGATCTGCTCCCGGTACAGGCGAACAGGGTTTGCCTGCTGCCGCCGCATTAATCGCCAGTCCCATAGCCAACAAGAATAGAAGCACTGTTCTCATGGACGGTCAGTGTATCGGTTATTCATTCATCCCACAATTCGCAACGCATAGACCCTTAAGGCGCGGCTTTTGCCAACAGGGATGGCGATAAGCTAAAAATGCGCCCCCGCGAGAGCGGAGCGGGATGACATGTCAGCAGCTTCTTCGAAGGGGGAACATCCCCGAATGCGGATTCCCCGAAAAAGCCTGCGGCAGCGGCAGAAAAAGAAAAAAGATTGAGCGGGCCTGTCGAAATGGCGGGGCCCGGCACGTTATAGGTTCAGGGAGATTTAAAATTGTGTTCTCCCAAGGAGCAAACGAATGCAATTCGCGTTGTTGATCTATGAATCGCCGGAGGCTTTCGCGGCACGCAAAGGCGACGGGACTGATGCTTACACGGGCGCATGGCGCGCCTACCACAAGGCCATCGCGGAGGCTGGTATCTTTGTCGGCGGCAATCCGCTGCAAGTGCCTGAAACAGCGACCACGATAAGAGTCAAGAACAGCAAGCGGGGTGTGCAGGACGGCCCCTTTGCCGACAGCAAGGAACAGCTCGGAGGGTTCACGATTCTGGAACTGCCATCGCTTGACGCAGCGCTGGAGTGGGCCGCGCGGTGCCCGGCCGCGTCGCAAGGCGCCGTGGAAGTGCGTCCGCTGGATCCCCGGTATTTGCATATGGTTACAGGATGAACGGTGGCGGCCAGGAGAACGTGCATCGGACAATCGAACGGGTGGCACGGGAATCCTACGGCCGCCTGGTGGCGTATTTGTCCGTTCACGCGCTTGACCTTGCCGCGGCCGAGGATGGACTCAGCGAGGCATTGCTTTCCGCCCTCAGGGTGTGGCCGCGAGATGGCGTTCCTGAACATCCTGAAGCATGGCTGCTGACGACAGCGCGCCACTGGCTGATTGATGCGGTGCGCCACCAACGCGTAGTGGAGGCCAATGAGCCGGTCCTTTTGCTCCTGAAGGAAAATGTAATGGAGACACCCATCACGACGCAGTTTCCCGATGAGCGACTCAAGCTGCTTTTCGTGTGCGCACACCCGGCCATCGATGCCAGGATGCATACCCCGCTGATGTTGCAGACGATTCTGGGCCTGGACGCGGCGCATATTGCAGGAGCGTTTCTCATATCGCCAACGACGATGAGCCAGCGTTTGGTCCGGGCCAAGACGAAGATCCGCGATGGCGGTATCCGGTTTGAGATTCCGGAGCAGCGTGAGTTACCGGAGAGGCTCGAAGCCGTGCTGGAGGCGATTTATGCCGCTTTCGGGATCGGCTGGGATGATGTGGCAGGAGCGGAGCAGCGCGGCCGGGACCTGGCCGAGGAAGCCATCTGGCTTGGCCGCGTGCTCCTGCAACTCATGCCGGACGAGGCAGAAGTTCACGGCCTCCTTTCCGTTATGCTGCATTGCGAAGCGCGTCATTCCGCCCGAAGGGGACGGGATGGCCGCTACATTCCTCTTTCTGAGCAGGATACGACGCTCTGGTCGGCTTCTTTGATTGACGAAGCGGAGGGCCATCTGGCGCAAGCAGCAAAATATGGCCGCCCGGGACGGTTCCAACTCGAAGCAGCCATTCAGTCGGTCCATGCCGAGCGAAGGCGCAGCGGGCGCGTTGAGTGGTCTGCGATTGCAGCCTTCTATGAGCAGCTCAATCGCATCGCGCCGACACTGGGCAGGCAAACCGCGTATGCCGCAGCGCTGGCGGAGGCGTATGGAGCGGATGTCGCTCTGGCTGCGCTGGACCGGCTCGACCAGGACGCTGTCTCGGCTTATCAGCCCTACTGGGCGGTCCGTGCTCACCTCCTCCAGCGTCTTGGCAAAAACGCGGAGGCCAGCCACGCCTACGACCTGGCCATCGGCCTGGCGGAAGACCCTGCCGTGAGAGCGTTCCTGCTGGAAAAACGAGGCTGAATTTTTTCCAGCCGGCCTGTCGAAATCACTCCCTCGAACCCGTCAACAGTGTAGAGGCGGCAAAGAGACAAAAACTTTGCCTCCCCAGGAGGTGAACGATGTGTCCATTCTGCATAACAACCATGGGGTTGATCGTTGCCGGCACGGTTTCCACCGGAGGGCTGGCAGCATTGGCCGTCAAAGTCTCCCGCAAAAAGAACGGGCCTGATCGAGCTGAAATCGAAGCCATACACAACGAGCCGTGATTGCCCTGCGGGCGCACATCTTCCGGCAGAGCGTGACGAGCAATGAGTCACACGCAACAACATTTTGCATTCCAAACCGACTTTTCAAATGATTGGAGCACAGTTATGAACCTTGAGAACAAAACAGTCCTGATTACGGGCGCGAACCGTGGCATCGGCCGGGCCCTGGTTGATGAAGCACTGAAGCGCGGGGCCAGGAGGGTCTATGCGGGAACCCGCGCCGCATGGCAGCACCCGGGGGAGCGAGTGACCGCGGTGACACTCGATGTGACCGATGGGGCGCAGATCCAGCGGGCAGTCGCGCAGATCGAGAGCCTGGATCTGCTTATCAACAATGCCGGAATCGCGACCTACGACGATCTGGGCGATCTCCAGGCGCTTGAACAAACTCTGGCTGTGAATTTGTTTGGCTTATTGAAGGTGACAAACTCGTTTCTGCCGCTGATCAAGCGGGCGAAGGGAGCCATTATCAACAACCTTTCACTCGCGGGGCTGGCAGCGTTACCGGTGATCCCCTCGTACTCTATGTCCAAGGCGGCCGCATTCAGTGTGACGCAATCGCTCAGAGCTCTGCTGGCGGGCCAGGTGACCGTGCATGCGGCGGTGCTGGGCCCGGTGGACACGGACATGAACCGCGGTTTCAATATACCGAAGGCGTCGCCGGAGTCGGCGGCGAAAGGGATCTTTGACGGGCTGGAGAAGGGCGAGGAGGAAATCTTTCCCGACCCGGCATCGCAGTCGATCGCTGAGGGCTGGCGCACCGGCGTCCTCAAGACACTCGAGAACCAGTTTGCCGGGTTTGCAGGGAAGGCCGCATCAGAAGTTGCGTGACCTACGAGTTGGGTCTGTTCAGAAAACAAAGGAGAAGTGAAATGACATCGAGCAAAGGGATGAAGACGCCCCCGGTGGTTTCGGAGCAGGATTGGGAGGCTGCACGGCAAGAGCTTCTGGCGAAGGAGAAGGCCTTCACCCGCTCCCGAGACGCGCTGGCCGCCGAGCGTCGGCGCATGCCGTGGATGCTGGTGGAGAAAAAATACGAGTTTGAAGGCCCGAAGGGCAAGATCCGCCTGCTCGACCTGTTCGAAGGCCGAAGCCAGCTGATCGTCTATCGGGCGTTCTTCGAGCCCGGTGTGTTCGGCTGGCCTGACCACGCCTGCCGCGGCTGCTCCCTGGGCGCCGACCAGGTCGGGCACCTGGCCCATCTGAACGTTCGCGACACTACGCTCGCCTATGCCTCGCGCGCGCCGCAGGCCGACATCGCGCGCCTGAAGGCACGGATGGGCTGGGAGATGCCCTGGTACACCATCACCGACGACTTCGATAAGGACTTCGGCGTGCACGAATGGCACGGCCATAACGTGTTCTTCCACGACGGCGAGCGGGTGTTCCGTACATACTTCATCAATAACCGCGGCGACGAGGCGATGGGGACGGTCTGGAGCTACCTGGATCTCACACCGCTCGGCCGGCAGGAGACATGGGAGGACTCGCCCGAGGGTTACCCGCAGACCCCGCCGTACAAATGGTGGAACTGGCACGACAACTACGAAGCGGAACCGTCACCCAATCCGAAGTGGATTGACATAACAACCAACCCTCAAGAAGCCGCCCGAAAGCGCCAGGCAGAAGAGAAAGCGCGATAAAGATAAAGAAGAGCGGCCGCCGGCGAAACAGGTGTATTCGGTGCTGGCGCTGACGGCGGCGTTGCTGGCGCGCGCTCCCGCCGCATCGTAAACATACGTTGCTGCGCCGCTGTCAGCCGAGCTGATGCGGCCTTCATGGCGCGGGGAAGATTGCACACGCATGATTTCATCGAATGTGTGGAGTGTTGTGAGAATTACGGCCCGGATGCCTCTAAGCCCTTTGA
>DATIWA010000227.1:0-2157 GCA_035465515.1 Candidatus Limnocylindrales bacterium
GTGGTATTGGCCGTGGGCACAATCGCGGCTGAACCGGAAAGTGACAGGGCGGTTGTGTCCTCCGCAAGAATGGATGGGCTGATCGTCACCTTGGTGGCATTGGTGCTTTGCCAGGTGATCGTCGCGGTCTCGCCGGAAGCCACGACCGCGGGGTCAATGCTCAGAGAAATCGCCGGCGCGGAACCGCCGGGGACTACGGTGACGGTGACATTGGCATTGGTGGCGACCCCATTGGCGTCGGTCGCCGTGGCCGTATAGGTTGTGGTCTGGCTGGGCGAAACGCTGACCGAGCCGGTCACGGGATAGGTCTGCCCGGGAGGCAGCACGGAGGGAGAGATGCTGAACGACGCGGCATTCGTGACCTGCCATTTGAGCGTGGCCGACTGCCCCTGAACGATGCTTGCCGGCTGGATGTCAATGGCGATTACGGCTTGCGACGCGGGGCCGGGCCCTCCCGGATTGCTGCTGGAAGTCCCAGCGCACCCGCCCATGCTGATCAGAAAAAGGATTATGGAAAAAAAGTAGAAGTGGACTGGAAAACAAGCGGAAGACCCGGAGCCCTTCATGGCGCACATCTCTCCTCGTGTTATCAGTTGAGATGAGGCCTCAGCAGCTCAGGTTGCTGGTAGATGCTGGCGCAAGCTGCACGGTAATATCCGGAAGCGGGGAAACAAAAGTTGCCTCAACCGGCGATAAACATCTGTGCCGGAGCCGCAGTTGCAGCCGGCCTGGGACCTACTTCTTCCCCGCCGAGACGCTGCTCACGTTGCCGGTGTGCGGATGTCCCGCAGAAAACCTGTCAATGACCGTGGCCAGCTTTTCCGGAGCTGACCAGGAACTCACGCGGGCCCATCCGGACGTCTGGTTGCCTATGATCAGGGCGGATTGATGCCGCTGCGGCCGGCCCACATACAGCCCCAGTGACTTGAGAAGGGCCGTGACCTCGTCCTTTTTGCCGCTCACCAGGACCCAGCCCGGACCGACGCGGAATTTCTCGGCCCATGCCTTCATCCGCTCCGGCGTATCGTTCTCCGGATCAATGCTCACGGAGACAAACACCACGTCCTTCCCCATGTGATGGCCCAGGAGCCTGGCCAGATGCGAAAGACGCTCTTCTGTAAGCGGACAGATGGCCGAGCAGGTAGTGAAGAAACTTGTAATCACGGCGACGCGGCCTTTGACCACGCCGCTGTTGAAGCGCACGTGTTCGCCGGCCTGATTGACCAGCATGACGTCGGGGACGGAGAGCTGTACGGAAGGCTCGAGTGGAATGGCCGGTCCGCCCTGACAAAACAGCGGAGTTGCGCCAGGCAGCAGCGCACAGAAAGCAAGCAAAACCCTGATTTTCATGTCCGTCGTCTGTGTGTCTTTCCGAATAGCTGGATAATCACACGAAAACGGTCCTTAATGGAAGCAGAAAAAGCCGGCCATGACAGCCGGCGAGTTGGTAGATGTGCGGAAAAGGCGGGAATTTTTCTTTGCTTTTATCAGGCCTGGTTTCACTGCACACCGCTTGCCGCCCGTGATCATGAACGCGCCCGCAAAACCGCTTTCCGGCACCGGACTATTTGACGGCTGCCGCGCCGGCCTGGGCACATTGCCCGTCATGATCGCTGGTATCGCCCGAAACCCCGATTGCTCCAACGATCTTGCCTTCGGACAGGATGGGAACCCCGCCCTCCACCGGTACCGCCCCTTGCAGCGCGAGCACCCGTATGCCGGCGCCGCCTGAAGCCACGGCGTCTTGCAAGGCTTTAGTGGGCCGCTTGAAGAGCGCCGCCGAGCGCGCCTTGTCAATGGAAACCTGGGCGCTGCCGTTCTGCGTGTTGTCCATCTTTTCGTAGTAGACCAGCGTGCCGTTCGGGTCTACGACGGCCACCGCCATAGTCCAGTGGTTCTTTGCCGCTTCCGCCAGTGCGGCAGCGGCCGCTTTCCAGGCGCTTTCCAGGTTGATGGGTAGTCCGTAAGGATTAGGCAGCATCCGCCCCTCTCTTTCATTGATGGATATTTGAAACCGGACACCTGCTGACCAGCCGCAACATTATAGCCTCGCGCCACCAGTCCTTCAGGCAACCAGAGCTGCACGTTACAATGCTTACGTCATGGAGCCGATCTCGCACTTCTTCTATTCTGATCGCCTGAAGCTTCAGTTCTGGG
>DATIWA010000228.1:0-2306 GCA_035465515.1 Candidatus Limnocylindrales bacterium
TTCTGAGGGAGCACGGGTTGAGCGACCGGGCCATTCTTGAAATCAATCTGGTGGCTGCCTACATGAATTTCGTAAACCGTGTGGCATCGGGGCTGGGAGTGGAATTGGAGAGATCCGGAGAGAGGTTTACGCGATAATGCCCTCCCCTCCCCATGTACAACGGCCAACCACGGCGGCATGGCCGCCTTACGTGTTTTCCGCAGCGGTGCTGAGACGAAACCTTCTGATTGCTTTTGTCGTCGGCACTGCACTGTCAATTTCCAATCAATATGAGGCTTTCCTTGCGCAGCATTTCACCCCGAAACTGGCCGCGAAGATACTCTTTAACTTCATTATCCCTTTCATGGTTTCCACTGTCAGCGCGGTCGTGAACCGGAGAAGCGGAAAGCCTTGATTTGCCGATGACATGCGTAACCTTCGGCGGGGGTCGCGCATCTGGCTTTGAGAGGCTTCACATCGGAGGAAGTTCATGTCCAAGCCAGTCAGTCTGCTGAACGTTGAAAAATCGGTTCGAGAGCGATACTCCACCGGAGCCAGGGCCCCGCAGCAGGACCTGTGTTGTCCAACTGGTTATGATCCCCGTTATTTGGCGGCGATTCCGGATGAGGTTCTGGAACGCGACTACGGGTGCGGCGATCCTTCCCGGCACCTTCGGGAAGGCGAAACCGTGCTTGACCTCGGTTCGGGTGCCGGCAAGATTTGTTTCATCGCGAGCCAGGTTGTGGGCCGCAACGGCAGGGTCATTGGCGTTGACATGAATGATGACATGCTCGGCCTGGCCAGACGGAGCGCACCATTGGTGACGGAACGGGTCGGCTTCGCCAACGTGGAATTCCGCAAGGCAAAGATTCAGGACCTCACGCTCGATCTTGAGCGCCTGGAACTCTGGCTGAATGAGCACCCCGTGCGCACCAGTTCCGAACTGGCCGAGCTTGAGGCATTCACTGCGGAGTTGAAGAGGTCGTGCCCGCTTATCAAAGACAATTCGGTGGATGTCGTGGTTTCCAATTGCGTGCTCAACCTGGTGCGAAGTGAAGACAAGCGGGCCCTGTTCGCCGAAATTTTTCGGGTCCTCCGCCGCGGCGGCCGTGCCGTGATCTCTGACATCACCTCCGACGAACCTGTGCCGGCGCATCTGCAGAATGATCCAGGGCTGTGGAGCGGCTGCATTTCCGGCGCGCTGCGCGAAGATGAGTTTCTCAAGGCGTTTGAAGACGCGGGCTTTTACGGGATCAACATTCTGGAACGCCAGAGGCAGCCCTGGCGCACCGTGGAAGGAATCGAATTCCGCAGCATGACGGTGGCCGCCTACAAGGGAAAGGAAGGTCACTGCTGGGACCACAAGCAAGCGGTGGTCTACAAAGGCCCTTTCAAGCAGGTCGTCGATGATGACGGCCACATACTCCAGCGCGGAGCGCGGGTTGCCGTTTGCGAAAAGACATTCAACATCTATTCTCGGGAACCGTACCGGTCACACTTTGAGTTTGTGGAACCTGTCATCAAGCCGTCGCCCGAGGAAGTCCGGCCCTTCCCTTGCGGCAAGGGCGCCCTGCTGCGCCATCCGCGGGAGACCAAAGGTGAGGATTACAGGGTGACTACAGAGGCCCACGCCTCCGTATGCGGTCCGGAAGGAGGCTGTTGCTGATGGCTGCCGAAACCAAGATATTGCCGATCCTGAATGAAGCTGTTGACGCTGACTTCGACGGAGCGTTGCAGCAGCACGGCATCGCGCGCCTGCGCAGGAAGGAGGTCACGACCCTTCAGGTCAACGTGGGCAAGTTCTGCAACCAGGCATGCCACCACTGCCATGTGGAAGCCGGTCCCAGGCGCACCGAGATCATGCAGCCTGATGTGGCGGACCGGATCCTCAGCGTGCTTGCGCAAACGCTTTCGGTTCGCACCGTCGACATCACCGGCGGCGCTCCGGAGCTGAATGATAACTTTAGCCGCCTCGTGCTGCTGGCCCGTTCGCTGGGACGGCACGTAATTGATCGCTGCAACCTCACAGTCCTGTTTGAGCCCGGCCAGGAGGACCTGGCTGAATTTCTGGCTGATAACCAGGTGGAGGTTGTGGCCAGCCTGCCATGTTACACACCGGCGAATGTTGACCAGCAGCGAGGCCGCGGGGTGTTCGAGAAAAGCATTGCCGCCTTGCAGCGATTAAACGAGCTGGGCTACGGCGCGCAGAATTCACCCCTGCTGCTGAACCTTGTTTATAACCCCCTGGGCGCTTCCCTGCCGCCTTTGCAGGAGAAGCTTGAGGCCGACTATAGGAAACAGCTGCGCGAACGCTTCGGCATCGAGTT
>DATIWA010000229.1:0-7721 GCA_035465515.1 Candidatus Limnocylindrales bacterium
CGATCTTCTTTGGGCCGAGCGCACCCATGTGCAGCCAGGCCGTTGCCGTGCCCGGCCCTCCGTTGAAAACAAACGTAAGAGGCCGCGTGCGCGCGTTTTCGCCATCGAGCGTGTAGGCAGTGAAGAAGATGGCCGCCTCAGCCGGGCCGCTCTCCGGCTTCAGCGCGAGGCGTCCGGCGGTGGCTGTGTACTTGAGCAGTTTTCCCTGGGCGCTGATCTGGTGGTGCGTGACCACCGGCGCAGTTTCAGAGAGGGCATCGGCGGGCGGCTGAGTGGGGGTTGGGGATGGGCCAGGAGCGCTCTGCTGAGCCGCGGCCAGGACGGCGCAAAAACCAACTACGCAAAACAGGAAAGCTGTACGCATCATCGGGTCAGTTCTCTTTGTGAGTGGGCGAACGGGTCATTATAAGGAATGCGAGGATGTGCCGGTATTGATAAGACCAGGGCAGGGGCTGATGCGCCGAAAAAAAGCCGCTCGGCCCCCCGCAGACCAGACCCGCCATCGCTCGCGCCTGCAAGCGGCACCAAATTCGCGTGTTCAAGAGGCAATGCGGAGCGGATTCAAATTGATTCCTGGTCCCCTCCTGCTGCATCCAATGTTCTTACAAGATGGAAGCTCCCGACGAAGTTCACAGTCCCCGAAAATTGAGATTGCCGGATGCTCTGCGCGCTTTGCGCCACCGCAATTACCGGCTTTTTTTCGCCGGCCAGTTGATCTCGCTGATCGGCACCTGGATGGACCAGGTAGCGGAGTCCTGGCTGGTCTATCGCCTGACCGGATCGGCCTTGCTGCTTGGCACAGTGGCTTTTGTTTCCCAGATCCCGGTTTTTATTCTGGCGCCCATCGGCGGCGCAGTGGCCGACCGCCACAATCGCCGCAACATCCTGGTCATCACCCAGTCGTGCATGATGGTGCTGGCTTTCATTCTGGCCGGCCTCACGCTTACCCATCGCATCACGGTGTGGGAACTCATGGTGCTGGCCGGCCTGCTCGGTGCGGTGAACGCCTTTGACATCCCTGCCCGCCAGGCCTTCATTGTGGATATGGTTTCGCGGAATGATCTGGTCAACGCCATTGCCCTGAACTCCTCCATGTTCAACGGCGCCCGCGTAGTGGGACCGGCGGTGGCAGGAATCGTGGTAGCGGCCATCGGCGAAGGCTGGTGCTTCTTCGCCAATGCGGTAAGCTTCATCGCCGTAATCACCGGACTCCTGATGATGACGATTGAGCGCCCTCGCCTGAGCCTTGAGGGATCGCCTCTCCAGAATATTCTTGAAGGATTCAAGTTCGTAGGCCGCAACGGCCCGGTGCGCGCCCTCATGCTGCTGCTGGGGCTGGTGAGTTTTACCGCCATGCCTTATGCCGTGCTCATGCCGGTTTTCGCCGACCAGATTCTGCACGGCGGCGCTGCGGCGCTGGGAATCCTGATGGGATGTTCCGGGCTGGGCGCTCTTGGCGGCGCCGTTACGCTGGCCATGCGAAAAACCATAGCCGGGCTAAGCCGATGGGTGGCCATCGCATGCATGGCATTCGGCGCGGCCCTGATCCTGTTCTCGTTGTCTCGCTCGCTGTGGCTCTCCACGCTGCTGCTGGTCCCGGTCGGCTTTTCCGTGATGATTGAAATGGCCTCTTCCAACACGCTCATCCAGAGCATGGTTCCCGACCAGCTCCGCGGGCGCGTGATGTCCGTTTACTCCATGATGTTTATGGGCATGGCGCCGTTCGGAGCCCTGCTGGCCGGCAGCGTGGCCCACAAGATTGGCGCTCCCTGGACTGTGGCCATGGGTGGAATCGTCTCCATCATTGGCGGCGGCATCTTTGCCCTGCGCCTCCCCGCCCTGCGTCCTGCCGCGCGCGAACTGATCATCGCCCAGCAGATGGAGGCAGGCGCGCCAGCCCAGGAAATGACCGGCAGGATCTTCACCAAGACAAGCTGAGATCACATCTCATTCGGGACGGAGATGTGCTCATGCACGATTTTCAAGGCGCCCTGGCTTCCGCGCTGGAAGATGTGGGTCACACGCGCAAGCTGAATATGTTCTTCTGAGCGCTTCTGCCCGTCCGCGGAAGGTTTGGCGATCTCCTCGGCGTCCAGCCGGATGGTGTAAACGGCCACGGCATGGTCGCCGTCCAGGATTTCAACATCTATGTTGCCGAGTTGCACCTTCATTTTGGCATCGCCGGCCAGGTATTCGCGCTGGCGCCGCAGCCAGACCAGCCGCACCGGTTCCAGCCTTTTGGAAGTTGTGGCAAATACCATCGCGTTTTCCGCGTAGCATGCCTGCTGCTCTTCCGCTTTTTTGGATGTGGAGACTTTCCAGTATTGGCTGACAGCGGCCTCAACGGCGGCCCTGGTGAGAGGTAAGGTTCTTTCAGGGGGCATGTTCTGGTTCAGAAATGTATCCTACGGCGTGCCGTACTCACAACAGGCAATTTACACCGAAGGCGCGGAGATATGTTCATGCACGATGCGCAGGCTGCCGTCATTGTGCCGTTGGAAGACATGCGTGACCCGCGCATTCTCCAAATGCTCTTCCATCTCCTTGTGGCCGGCGGCCGACATCTTTGCGATTTGCTCGGCATGCAGCCGCATCAGATAAGCCGCCACGGCGCAATCCGCACTCAGCAGTTCCACATCAATGCTGCCGACGTCAATCTTCATCCTGGCGCTGCTGGCCAGATACTCGCGCTGGCGGCGCAGTACCACCAGGCGCGCCGGCTCCGGCCGCTTGGATGCCGTGCCGAAGACCAGCGCCACGTCGGCATAAAAGTGCTGCCACTGATCGGTTTTTTTGGCCGCAAAAAGCTCCCAAAAGCTCCTCACGGCAGCTTCTACCTCGGCCGGGCTGATGCGGGCCGTCACATTGTCTGGGCACATAATTGTAAGCAATGTAACCCACCCATGGCCGTCCATACAACGCTTAAGCGCGCGCTTGAACCGCTTTTTTCAACAGCGCAATTTGCCCGCCGTGGTAAAGGGCATGCTGCGTCATCCCGTGCAGCAACTGATAGAAGTCATATTTCCGGCCAGGGACCGTCTCAGTCAGCCGCGAATCGCCAAAACTCTCGATCGCCCGCGCCAGGTCCTGGTTGGTTGAGAATACGCTATTTTGCAGCGTATTCCATGCGGCGCCACCGGAGTCGGTGACCGCAGGAAAATCCTGCTCCGGCGGAAGATGCGGCATGGGAAGGCCCTTGATTGCATTGGCCGCGACGATTTCCCAGGCCTCGATGTGCAGCAGCAGTTCCCAGATGGAATGTGCAGTTTTGACGGGACGCGCGATGGCTTGCTCCGCGGTCATCCCGGAAAGCAATTCGCGGATGGCAGGTCCATGCCAGGCGTTCCCTTCAAAAGCCCGGCGCAACTGGTCGGCGATACGACGGCATTCAGTGTTCATAGCCAAACAGATGCGCCGGAGGTCACGAGGCCGCAAAAAAGTTGAGTTCCAGGACCGGCGATCTAAAATACTCCCTGATTTACGAATCTCCGTTCCCATCGCACATGACCGTTGACGAAATCAAATCCCTGCTTCACCTCCGGCCTCATCCCAGGGAGGGCGGCTTCTTCGCCGAAACTTACCGCTCCAGCCTGGAAACCGCCATCGCTGATGGGCAGCGATCGCTGGCGACCGCCATCTATTACCTGCTGACGCCGGGGACATTCTCTGAAATGCATCGCCTGCCCGGCGATGAGATATTCCACTTCTATCTCGGCGATCCGGTGGAGATGCTGCAGCTCTTCCGGGATGGCTCAAGCAGCGTCGTCGTGCTTGGGCAGGACATTCAGCGGGGGCAGAGACTCCAGCATGTTGTCCCTGGAGGAGTATGGCAGGGTTCGCGGCTGGTGGAAGGCGGCAGGTTTGCCCTGCTGGGCACCACCATGTCGCCCGGCTTCGCCTATGAAGACTACGTTTCCGGCACAAAGGACGCTCTGGTTGCTCAGTTCCCGGACCGGGCGGTAATGGTCGCGCAGCTCTCGCGAAAGTAGGCGGCAGGCAAAAGCGGCTGGCTTTCGCCAGCCGCCTCACGACAAATTCAACCAGACTACGCTTGCACGTACTTGCCGGCGTCAACCAGACGGTTGGCGATCTGCTGGGTGAGTGAAATGATGTTGAATGGCTCATACTTGAAGAGCCGCCGCAGGACCACCAGTTGCGTGCGCAGCATATCGCCTTCCGCGATGGCCGCCACAACCTTGCGCGCGGCAGCTTCAACCTTGTCCATGGAATGGGCCAGGCTGACCTGCGTCATGGCGATCACCAGTTGTGACTTGGCCTCGCCCTGATTTTCAATCAGCTTCTGCGTGCGCAGCACCACTGAGTCCATGGCGAACGTCTCGATCACCATGTCGGCAATCGTGCCCAGGATCTCCTGCTGGTCGGCAATGGCGTTCATGTATTTCTGCGCCGCCGCGCCTGCCAGCATCAGCGTGGCTTTTTTGGCGTTGGCCACCATGGTGCGCTCAGCGGCCAGCGCGCCTTCCAGCGGCTCGGCGCTGCCCGGTCCGCCCATGATTTCATCCATCAGCTTCTTGATGGCCGGCATGAGCGCCAGCTGGCCGCTCATGGCGCGCTTGAGCAGCCATCCCGTGATGATCATGCGGTTGATCTCGTTGGTGCCTTCAAAGATGCGGTTCACGCGCGAATCGCGATAGGCGCGCTCGGCGGGATACTCCTCCACGAACCCGTAGCCGCCATAGACCTGCACGGTCTCATCCACCACGTAGTCCAGCATCTCCGAGCCGTACACCTTCAGGATGGAGCACTCCACCGCGTACTCTTCAATGTTCTTGGCGATCTGCTTGTAGGAGTCGGCCGCGTTCTTGTCCACTTCCGACATGGCGGCTTCAATCATGCCCACCGTGCGGTAGGACATGGATTCGCCCGTGTAGATGCCCACGGCCATGTTGGCCAGCTTTTCCTTGATCAGGCCGAACTCGGAGAGCGTCTTGCCGAAGGCCTTGCGCTGCTTGGCGTAGCCAATGGAGTTGTTAAGCGCATTGCGCGCGCCGCCGATCACGCCCGCGCCAAGCTTGTAGCGCCCGATGTTCAAAGTATTGAAGGCGATCACATGCCCTTTGCCGATTTCGCCCAGCAGGTTCTCTTTGGGCACCCGGCAATCGTTGAGGATGATGGGCGTGGTGGAAGAACCGCGGATGCCCATCTTCTTTTCTTCCGCGCCCGACTGGAAGCCGGGGAAGGTCTTCTCCACGATAAACGCGGAGAATTTCTCGCCGTCCACTTTGGCGAAAATGATGAACACGTCGGCAAAGCCGCCATTGGTGATCCACATCTTTTCGCCGTTCAGGACCCATTCTTTGCCGTCCGGTGAAAGCACGGCCTTGGTGCGCGGGTTCATCGCGTCCGAAGCTGAGGTGGATTCGGAAAGCGCGTAAGCGGCGATCCATTGGCCGGTAGCCAGCTTGGGCAGATATTTCTTCTTCTGCTCCGCGGTGCCGAAGTACACGATGGGCAGCGTGCCGATGCCCACGTGGCCGCCAAAGGCCACGCTGAAGCTGCCGTTCACGGAAAGATGCTCGGCGATGATGGCCGAGGCGACCTTGTCCATGTCGGAGCCGCCATAGGCTTCCGGAATGTCCACGTTGCCAATGCCAATCTCGCAGGCTTTGCGGATCAGCTCGCGCGTGACCGCAAACTCCTTGTGCTCGATCTTTTCCGCGTTGGGCAGGATCTCGTTCTTGGCAAACTCCTGCGTCGTCTGGGCTATCTGCCGGTGCTCTTCACTCAAATCTTCCGGAGTGAACACTTGCTCCGTGGTGTGCTCCTGAATCAGGAAGCTTCCACCTATGAGCTTGGTCTTGTTCGGGACTGCTACGGTTGCCATAAATTCTCCTCGACACTTACCACGGAGGCACTGAGACAGGGAGGTAAAAAATCACTATTTTCAGACTCCGTGTCTCCGTGTCTCCGTGGTGGAAGTTTTCAGTTCAGGTTCTCGATGATGCCGGCCGCACCCATGCCGCCGCCGATGCACATGGTCACGATTCCATACTTTCCATTCCGCCGCTTCAGCTCGCGGATGATCGTCGCCGTGAGCTTCGCGCCTGTGCAGCCCAACGGATGCCCCAGCGCCACCGCGCCGCCGTTGGGATTGATCCTGTTGATGTCCAGTCCGGCTTCTTTGATCACGGAAAGCGCCTGCGCTGCGAAGGCTTCATTCAGCTCGATCACCGAGATGTCATCCAGCTTCAGTCCAGCCATCCTCAGGACCTTGGGAATCGCAAACACCGGACCGAGCCCCATTTCCTCCGGCTTGTAGCCGGCCGTGGCGAAAGCGACAAAACGGGCCAGCGGCTTGATGCCCAACTGCCTGGCTTTTTCCGCCGACATTACAACCGAAGCTGCCGCGCCATCCGATGTCTGCGACGAGTTTCCGGCCGTCACGGTTCCTTTTGCGTGGAACGCCGGCCGCAGACCGGCAAGCGCTTCCATCGTGGTATCCGCGCGCGGGCCTTCGTCCACCTTGAAAGTGATGTCAATCCGCTTGGGCCTTGAACCATTCGGCGTGGTGAAACTCACCGGGACCGGCACAATCTCGTCTTCGAAGTTCCCGGCTTTGATCGCCGCCAGCGCTTTCTTGTGGCTGTTGTAAGAGAACTCGTCCGCCTGCTCGCGGGTGATGTTGAAACGCCTGGCCAGCCGTTCCGCCGTCAACCCCATGGATAGGTAGGCGTCAGGATAGCTGTTCACCAGAAACGGGTTGGCTGAAACTTTGTGGCCGCCCATGGGGATCATGCTCATGGACTCGGTTCCGCCGCCGATGGCGATCTCGGCGCGCCCGGTCATCACCGAGTCCGCTGCCAGCGAGATGGCCTGCAGGCCGGACGAGCAGAAGCGGTTGATGGTCATGGCGGAGACTTCCACCGGCAGCCCGGCGCGCAGCGAAGCAATGCGGGCCACGTTCATGCCCTGCTCGGCCTCCGGCGTGGCGCAGCCGATGATGACGTCTTCAATTTCTTTGGGATCAACCTGGGGCACGCGCTCCAGCGCGCCTTTGATGGCCACGGCGGCCAGATCGTCCGGCCGCGTGGTGCGCAAAGCGCCCTTGCCTGATTTCCCGACCGCGGTACGTACTGAACTTACGATGACTGCTTCTCGCATTGTTAGCTCCTGGCTTCTAGCGGCTACTTCCCGGCCTGCGCCCGCCCCTCCGAGGCCTGCCCTTCCTGGTCAAGCCTGCCCGGGTTTCATGCCCCGGCCTCCCTCATTTCACGCCGGCGTCGCTTGGCTTTTCTCTCTCTGCGTCTCCGCCGCTGGTTTCGCTTTTCTGATCACGCGCAATGAGGCGCGCTCTCGGCGATGGCTAGTTCCGCAGCGGTTTGCCCGTCTTCAACGTAAACTGAATCCGCTCCTGGGTCTTCTTCTCGCCGCAGAGCGATTTAAACCCTTCACGCTCCAGCTCAAGGATGTACTGTTCGCTCACAGGCGTACCCGGCGAAACGTTGCCGCCGCAGATGACCTCGGCCACCTTGGTGGCGACTTTCACATCGTGGTCGCTGATGTATTCCGCCTGTCTCATGAGATGGATTCCCAGCTTCAAGGTGGCAAGAACATTCTCCCCGGGAGCAGGAATGTCGGTCCGCGGCACGGGAGCTTTGTAGCCGGCCCTGGCCAACTCCAGCGCACGCTCTTTGGCATCGCTGAGCAGCCGGTCGCGGTTCATGGAAATGAGGTCACCCGGTGAGAGGAAACCGAGTTCG
>DATIWA010000230.1:0-2224 GCA_035465515.1 Candidatus Limnocylindrales bacterium
GCATCCGAATAGTCCGGCATACCTCTGACCGAATCGCGAACTAAAGCGGTCTGCATGAAGAAAGTATTCCTGCTGTTGCTGTCCGGCGCATTTCTCCCCGGCATCTGTCATGCCCAGTACCGGACCTATTCATTCAAGGCCGATGTCCGGAACGGCGAGCGCATTTACAAGGCGGCGTGCGCCTCCTGCCACGGAGGCGACGGCGACGGCACGGAAAAAACGCTGAGCGGCTTTGAGCGGCCGGCCACGTTTCCCTACTTTGCGCAATGCAACCAGACCACCCCTGAAGTTGACGCAGGATACAAGGCGGTGATCGAACAGGGAGGCCCCAAGCGAGCCTTTTCCCAGATCATGCCTGCTTTCGGGAAGGCGCTAAGCCCGCGGGAGATTGACGACGTGGTCGCGTACCTGCGGCGGTTTTGCCGCAACCCGCACTGGCCCCGCGGAGAACTGAATCTTCCCCTGGCGCTGGTAACGGAAAAGGCCTACCCGGAGAACGAAAACGTGATTTTCACGGCGATGAATGTTGAAGGCGCGCCGGGCGGCGAAACCACGGTTGTCCATGAGCAGCGTTTCGGCGTGAAGAACCAGATCGAGGTGGCCGTTCCCATCCACTACCAGGACCAGAACCACACCTGGTATGGCGGAGTCGGCGATACGACGCTGGCGCTCAAACGGGTGATGTATTCAAACCTCAACAGCGGATCTATTTTGAGCCTGCTGGGCGGCTTTGTTCTGCCCACCGGCAACCGCGCCCGCGGCTTCGGGTCGGGCACAACAGCGTTTGAAACCTTTGCCGCGTTCGGTCAACTGTTCCGGACGGACACCTTTGTGCAAACGCAGTTCGGAGCCGAGCTTCCTTTTAAGACGAGCATCGCGCCGCAATCGGTGTTCTTCAACACGGCGATCGGGCAGAGCTTTGCCGCGGACCACGGGAGGGGGCGCATGTGGTCGCCGATGTTTGAGTTCGCGGCCAGCCGCGACCTTGAAGATGGCGCGCAAACAGACTGGGACGTGGTGCCGGAGATGCAGGTCACGATCAGCCGGCGCCAGCATATTCGCGGCAACCTGGGGCTGCGAATCCCTGTGAGCAATACCGCGGGACGGCAAAAGCAGCTTGTGTTCTACCTCTTGTGGGACCGGGCCGACGGAAAACTGACGGAAGGCTGGTAATGGAAAAGAGGCGCTCTTCCCTGCTGGTAATCGCGGCATGGCTGGTCCTGCCCGCACTGATGATGCGGGGCGGCGATGATCACGCCGCATTGAAGCCGGAGTTCCAGACTTCCGACCGGTGCGTCGCCTGCCATAACCAGTTAACGACGCCGGCAGGCCGGGACGTCTCCATCGGATTGCAATGGCGCTCCAGCATCATGGCGAACGCCTCGCGCGATCCCTACTGGCAGGCCAGCGTGCGACGCGAAACCATGGACCAGAAGGGAGCGGCGCGGGAGATTGAGGACGAGTGCTCCATTTGCCACATGCCCATTACCGGCTATGAGGCGAAAGAGCGCGGCGAAAAAGGCGAGGTGTTTTCTTTTCTTCCGTTCAACGCGCACCCCAGGAGTTCAGCCGCCGCCGAGGACGGCGTGACCTGCTCGGTTTGCCACCAGATCAGCAAGGCCAGGCTGGGCACGCGCGCAAGTTTTAACGGGGAATTCGTGGTAACCACTCCACCCAACAGACATGATCGCCCGGAGTACGGGCCTTTTGAAGTTACCCCGGCGCACCAGCAGATCATGGACACTTCCACCGGCGGTTATCTGCCCACGCTTGCAGAACACATTCGCGACTCCGCCTTGTGCGGCTCCTGCCACCAGCTTTACACCACGGCGCGCGACGCCGCGGGCAAGCCCATCGGCACGCTTCCGGAGCAGGTCCCCTACCTGGAGTGGCTGCACAGCGATTATCCGGGCGCGTACACCTGCCAGGCATGCCATATGCCGGAAGTCAACGAACCGGTGCCGATCAGCTCGGTCCTGGGAGATCCCCGCGCCGGCGTCCGCCAGCACGTGTTCACCGGCGGCAACTTCCTGGTGCTGCGAATGCTGAACCGGTACCGCGGCGAACTCAACGTGGCTGCCCTGCCCCGGGAACTGGAGGCATCGGCTGAGGGAACTCTTGATTTTCTGCATACGCAGGCGGCGCGCGTGAGCATAGGCAAGGTTGAAGAGGCCGCCGGCAAGCTTCAGGCGGAAGTGCTTGTCCAGAACCTCACCGGGCACAA
>DATIWA010000231.1:0-2601 GCA_035465515.1 Candidatus Limnocylindrales bacterium
GGTCTCCTCCAGCAGCGCAAATGTCCGGTCTTCAAATTCCTTGTGCGGGCCGTACCAGTTCACCACAAACCCGCCGATATTCATGCCCTTGGCGCGGGAAATCTGACTGCGGAGCACCTCGGGATCATGGCTGGAATATCCCACATCAATGTGGTCCCGGGAGCCGAACCACGGCTGGTAAACCGCCAGCAGCATGGGGCTGCCTTCCGGGGCCTGCAAATCGGCGAGCGAGTCCTTTAGCTTTGGACGGGCGCACCCGGCCAGCAAAACGCACACACTCAGCCACAGGAAAAACGGAAAGGAATGACGCATGATCTTAAATCCAGCTATTTGGATGTCGGAAGCAGCAGTTTGCGTTGGCAGGGGGTGGCGGGTTGCCGGAACTAAGATGCTCCGCTCCGGGCCTGCAAGAAGGATTGCAGGATCAGGGTCGCGGCAATGCGGTCCACCGCCTGCGCACGCTTTTGAATGCTCAGTTCGGTCTCCCGTAGCAGGCGATTGGCCTCGGCCGAGGTAAGCCGCTCGTCCCAAAGGTGCACCGGCAGGCCGAAACGACGCCGCAGTTCTTCCGCAAATTCCGCTACTTTCTGCGACTGTGTGCCCTCCTCTCCGCTCATGCGGAGGGGATTACCCAGAACGATCTCGCCCACCTGGTATTCCCGGATCAGGCGTTCCAGACGCGCGAAGTCGCTGCGCTTGTTCTTGCGCTGAAGAGTCTCCAGACCCTGGGCGGTGATTCCCAGGGGGTCGGAAACCGCGAGCCCCATGCGACGTGAGCCGTGATCAATGGCCAGGATGCGTCCCGGGGGGAAAGTGTGGCCGGAAGATGGCACGCGGCCATTATACGGCGGCACTGCATCTTACATGAGGCAGTGGCCACCAACAGAATCATTCCGCCCACCCAGGAGCAACTCACGGCTGGTCCGTCCGGCCAGGAAGCTGCCGACGCGCGCGACCTGAAGCAGAAGCAGGAACGCACGATGCGCGACGTGATATGGACCGGCTCTGTGGCCCAGATTACAGTCGGCGCGATTGCGGTGCTGGTGGTCTGCTATCTGGCCAAGCTGGTGCTGGTAACCCTTCTGGTGTCGGTTTTAATCGCGTTCATGCTGGAACCGATTGTCAGCTGGCTCCAGCGCCTCCATGTGCCGCGCGCCGCCGGGGCTCTGGTTGCCGTGCTGCTGCTTTCAGGCGCAGTATGGGCGGCAAGCTATTTCTTCTACAATCGCGCCGTCAGCTTCATCCACGAGCTTCCGAAATACACGGAAAAGATCCGCGATATGCTGTCTCCGGTGACTCAGCAGACGCGCGACATTAAACAGACCACGGAAAAAATCCTCCCCGCGGACGCGGACAAAAGCAAGAAGGCAGTCCCGGTCAAAGTGGAGGAATCCAGCGGTTCTGAATTCATTACCAGGAACCTGGGCACGGTTACCGAGGTGGTGCTCACCGTGGCCTTTGTGCCGTTTCTTGTCTATTTCATGCTGAGCTGGCAGGAGCACGCGCGCAGCAAGACAGTGCAGCTGTTCAATCCCGAACTGCGCAGCACTGCCTATGTCACCCTGGGGCAGATTTCGCTGATGATGCGGAGTTTTATTGCCGGCAATTTCATCATCGGAATTTTCATGAGCCTCGCCAGCATGGTGGTCTTTGCCTTTCTGGGCCTTCCCTATTTCTATTTCCTGGGCTTCATCAGCGGGTTTCTGAGCCTGATGCCCTACCTGGGCGTGGTGCTCGCGGCGGTCCCCCCGCTGGCCGCCGGTCTGGGTATGCTCAACGAAACAGGCATTTTTGTGGTGATCATTACCGTGCTTGGGCTCCATCTGTTTTCCATGAACGTGCTGTATCCCAAGGTGATCGGCGGGCGCCTGCAGCTGAATCCACTGGTTGTGACGATCGCGCTGCTGATCTGGGGGTGGATATGGGGAGCTCTGGGTTTGGTGCTGGCGGTGCCCATCATGGGAACATTGAAAATCATTTGTGATCACGTTCCTTCAATGCGTCAGCTGGGCGAATGGATGGGGGAGTGAAATTACCCTAATTGGACGTCCCGCCAATTTCTTCAGCCCTGAGCCGGCATCTCTCCAGCATTTCCTGCATCTGTGCGTGCAATGTCGTCACCTGTTCGCCGGTCGCGTCCGGCGGCACGTAGAGCGGGGAACTCATGTAAACCACGGCCCTTGAAAACGGCTTCGGAATGAGCATCCGGTCCCAGGAATTGAGGACCCAGGCATTTTTGACAGCAACATAAAAGCATGAGATCGGCAGGCCTGTCTTCCTGGCCAGCAGGACCGGACCGGGCTTGGCGACAAAGCGCGGCCCGCGAGGGCCGTCAACAGTGAACGCGACAGGGTTGCCGGCATCAAGTTGCCGGCGCATGCCGATCAGCGCGCCGACCGCGCCCCGGGAGCTGGAGCCGCGCACGGCTCCATAGCCGAATTTCTGGATGATCCGTGCGATATATTCACCATCAAAACTGCGGCTGGTCATCACGGCAATCCTGTTGCCCCGGAACCTGTATGTGGCGGGGATGACGCAGCGATGCCAGAAACACCATATGGCGCGCTCAGTTCGCCGCCCATCGCTCTTCGCGTCAGGCTC
>DATIWA010000232.1:0-2376 GCA_035465515.1 Candidatus Limnocylindrales bacterium
GATTATCACACCGGACGCGCCCTTTCCATATTCCGCAAGAAACTCCCGCAATACAGTTGGTCCGTTGCGGCCGCGCACGACTCGCGGCTCTTTGGAACGCGCTGGTGGCAGCACCGTGAGTGGGCGAAGAAGACCTTCGAAGAATGGCTCAAAGTGCTCTGGTGGAATGGCGTGGACCGCTGGCGCTGATTTCCGGCCAGTCGCACTCCCGATTCAAGCCTTCGAGCCCGGCTCGCGCCGCGGTGAAAAGCGCCGCGCTGCCCCCTTTTATAAGGTAGCCCTCTCGTGTCCGCCCGGTCCGCCCAGACGCACCGGACTCATGGGAAGCAGTCTTGCCCTGTGTGAAATTGTTTTCTCTTTCTGGTCTCGGCGGCTGCGCAGAATAATCCGGCTCGCGGCCGCGGATCACCTTTCTTGATTTTCTGTTAGTCCCTTTTATTCAGCTACTTACCTGGATCCAGGCAGGCGCGCAAGGTGGCCTGACCGGACCCGCCTCCACGGCAACTTTGGTTCTGTACATGCACATATGGCCTGTTGCCGGTGTTGGCCTTACGGCGCGACGGAGTAGTGATGAAACAGACAGGTGAGCAGAATTTTGAACTACCGCCGGAGCAGGTAGTGTTTGGAAATTCCGAGGCGATGAAGAAAGTGCAGCGCGATCTGGCGATGATCGCCTCTGCCGATGTGCCGGTACTCATACACGGACCCAGCGGAACGGGCAAGGAAATCATTGCCAAAATGATTCACCGTTCTTCGCCGTTTTCCAAAGGTCCGTTCATCAAGGTCAACTGTCCAGCCATTCCGGACGCGCTCCTTGAGAGCGAGCTGTTCGGCTACGAAAAAGGCGCCTTTACCGGCGCCCATACATCCAAGCCTGGCCTGATTGCCATGGCCAACCATGGCACGCTCTTTTTGGACGAAATCGGAGAGCTGAGCCTGCCTTTGCAGTCCAAGCTGTTGCAGGTGTTGCAGGACGGCAAGTTCTGCCGGATTGGCGCCCACGAAGAGACGCTTTCCGAGGCGCGGGTGATCTGCGCCACCAGCCGTGATCTGAAGCAGGAAATCGAACTGGGGAACTTCCGTGAAGACCTGTTTTATCGCATCAATGTGGTGAACATCTCGCTGCCCTCGCTGCGGGAAAGGGGCGCGGACGTGCCGGAACTGGTGGAATATTTTCGCCAGCATTTCAACATGGTTTACAACCGCCGGACCCCGCCCATCTCCGGCTCTCTCATGAGGTTGTTGCAGGCGTATCACTGGCCGGGCAACATTCGCCAGCTGGAAAACATGATCAAGCGCTACGTGATTCTAGGAAACGAGGCGTGCATCAGCAACGACCTGGCCGAGCCTGTGCCTGGCTCGTTTGAGTTCGACATCCCCGAGGGAGGCCCCGTACCGCTGAAAAAGATGACGCAGCAGGCGGTGCGCCGGCTGGAGCGTCAGATCATCCTCAAGGTCCTGCAAAACACGCACTGGAACCGCAGGCGAGCGGCCGAGCTTCTCAAGATCAGCTACCGCGCTCTGCTGTACAAAATCCGCGATGCCGGCCTTTCTCCCAACCGGCCGGCCCTCAAGGAAGTCAGAACCGAACCCAAAGCGGTCACACCGCCGGAGGAGCCTGAAACCGACGATCATGGGGACCCGCTGGAACCCATGTTGTCAATGGCCAAGGGGAACCATGCTTAGGATTGGCGGACAAAGAATACCGACAAAGATCCTGGTCCTGCTGCTCAGTGAGGCCCTGCTGATCATTGCCGGCCTGGCGATAGCCACCTCATTGCGCTTTCTCTCTTCGCACTGGGAGTATGCCGGGCCGCATCCTGTGGTGCGATTTGGGGTGGTGGTCTGCACCTGCCTTCTGGCCCTCTATTACAACGACCTTTACAACCTGCAAAGCATGAATTCCAAGGCGCGCCTGTTTGTGGCCCTGCTTCAGGCGCTGGGAATCGCCTGTATGGTGCTGGCCCTGGTTTATTACATTGCTCCCGACCTGAGCCTGGGGCGCGGCATCGCTGCATTGGCGGTGCCGACCATCATGACCCTGGTCTTCGCCTGGCGGTGGCTGCTGGAGAAAAAAGGGTTCTTCTTTCTGCGCGGGCCTGAACGGCTGCTGATCGTCGGGACCGGAGCGACCGGGATCGAACTCACTCGCGAGATATGTTCGCGTCCCGACCTCAACCTCAAGGTCCTCGGTTTTCTCGATGAAAAAGGGGAAAACATCGGCATGTCGCTGGTGAATCCCGGAATCATCGGCGGGATCACGGACCTGGATGCCTTCGTGAAAGAGAAAAGCATTGACCGCGTGGTGATGTCGCTGAAGGAAAAACGCGGCCTGATGCCATACGGCGAGCTCCTGCGGCTCAAGTTCGCCGGCGT
>DATIWA010000233.1:0-2721 GCA_035465515.1 Candidatus Limnocylindrales bacterium
ATCTCCACCGAAGCACGATGCTAATGGCTCTGGCACTTGCACGATGTGACTAGTGTCACACCTGTTCCGGCCCCTGCCCCACAGGGGGGAACCAGGCGCCGAAACGCAGCAAAGACGATGGTTTCAACGTGACCCGCGTCACAGAAAGCGCCGTTGCGGTTCACACATAATCTCCAGTCGAGCCGGGGGAGAAGCGACCCAGGCCGGAAACAAGGGCGACAACAGAATCCGGGTCCAACGCCCTTCACCGGGACTACAAAGTCCGCCGGCAATTCCGGCCTGGGGCCGCGCAGAGAGGCCCTTCGATTCAGCCAAAAGGGGGATCATCCATGAAATCCATTCTTCGCAAACTCGCGTTGCTGGGGCCGGCGCTGGCCCTGGCCGTCATACCTGCATCTTCCGCTTTTGCGCAGGAAAAGGCCGCTGAACTCTACAAAAGCAAATGCAGCGTGTGCCACGGAGCAGACGGCAAAGCCGACACCGCAGCCGGAAAAAAGATGGGTGTGAAATCATTCAGCGATCCCGAAGTTGCCGGGAAGCCAGACCAGGTCTGGTTTGAAGTGACGAAGAAGGGCAAAGGCAAAATGCCCGGTTACGACGGCAAACTCACGGACGATCAGATCAAGGAACTGGTGAAGTACATGCGTGGTTTGTCCAAGGGCAAATAGCGCTGTTCTTCGGTAAACGTCGCGAGCGCAGACGCGAGGCCATTGCGCCAGCGCAAAAAGGTTGGGCAACGCAATGCCAACAGGCTCTTGCAGAAAATGAACCGCTTCCGGACTTTGCTTCTGCCACTGCTGCTTTTGCTAAGCGCTGCGGCGCAAAATGCCGTTCCGGGAGAATCGGCCAGGGCCGGACAGGGCGGCACACAGCCGGCTGCATCTGTCCCGGCCAATGAGCTCTGCATCTCATGCCACAGCGATGTGGCTGAAAAACTCCAAAAGCAGGCCCACGCCATTGTGGCGTGCCAGACTTGCCACCTGAAACACGAGGAGTATCCTCATCCCGAAGGGACTGCCAAGCCCTCCTGCGCGACCTGCCATTCCAGCATGGTGAGTGACTACGCGCGAGGGGTGCACGGCCAGGCAGTAAGCAATGGCAATGGCGCAGCGCCGGACTGCGCCGCTTGCCACGGTAAAACACACGAAATTGCCAGCACCAAGACCACCCAGTTCCGCGCCGGAGTGCCGGAGCTTTGCGGCGCATGCCATGCCGATGTGGTGGCTGAGTATCAGGAAAGCGTCCATGGGCAGGCGATTGCGAAAGGGATCATGCAGGCCCCGGTTTGCACGGACTGCCACGGCGAACACTCCATCCTGCCGCCCAAGGATGCCGCTTCCTCCGTACATCCCAACCATATCCGCGATACCTGCGGAGGATGCCACAACAACGTGCGTTTGTCGCGGAGGTTCGGATTGCCGTCAGACCGAATCATCAGCTTTGACGCTTCATTTCACGGACTGGCTTCGAAATCGGGCGCCCAGACGGTGGCCAATTGCGCCAGTTGCCACGGCGTGCACAACATCCGGGCCTCGTCGGACCCCAAGTCCACCATTTACCCCGGCAACCTGGCAAAGACATGCGGCCAATGTCACGTTAAGGCTGGACAGCGGTTTGCTGTGGGGACCGTTCATACCCTGCAGGGGAAGAGGGAAAGTGCAGCAGAAAAATGGGTGCGCCGCTTCTATCTACTGATTATTCCTTTGACCATCGGGTTCATGTTCCTGCATAACTTCGGCGACTGGCTGCACAAACTGGTGCGTCTGCGTTTTTCCTCGCCCGCCCCGCAGGCGCCGACGGGTGAGAAGGCAATCCGGACGTTTCCGTTTGAACGCGTTCAGCACGCAACTCTGGCCATATCGTTTATTGTCCTGGCATGGACGGGGTTTGCACTGAAGTATCCTGACCAGTGGTGGGCGCGCCCGACCTTGCTCTGGGAGAACTCGCACTCCGCGCGTGGAATCATTCATCGTGTCGCCTCGGTTATCTTCATGTCCGCGGCGCTGGCCCACGTTCTGTCGCTGATCTTCAACAGGCGCTTGCGCGACCATTGGCGCGAACTCTTTCCGCGAATGCGCGATGTTCGAGAGATGGTCCGTAATTTCGCCTACAACCTGGGTTTCCTGAGAAGATTTCCGGGGCGCTCACCGCACAGTTATATCGAGAAAATGGAATACTGGGCGCTGGTCTGGGGATCCGTGGTCATGGTCGCCAGCGGTCTGTTGCTCTGGGGCAACAACCTGATCCTGAGGTATCTTCCCAAGGTGGTGCTTGACGTGGCTACCTCGGTCCATTTTTATGAGGCTGTGCTGGCGACGCTGGCCATCGTGGTATGGCATTTCTATTTCGTGATCTTTGATCCCGACGTTTATCCCATGGATTCGGCGTGGCTGACGGGGAAATCGCCCCGCCAGGAGCCGCCCCAGCCCGACGCTGTCACCGGCACGAGCGGGGATGACTAGCCTTCCTGACTACAGTCTCGACCGCCGGCGATTTTGTCTTGATGTTGTCTTAAGGTGGATCTCTCTTCGTGTGTTCTATAATTCCGGAGCGGTCCGGTCAGCTTGTGACCCATGTCACGGCCGCTCCGGTAAGCGCTCAACCATAATTGCGATTTCCTGCTCAGGCTTCCGAGGAGAGTCGGCCGAATGAACCTTCGCAAATGGCTTTCACCGCTTGTTTATCTTTCTAACAATTGGATCAGCCTCTTAGGCGTCATCA